>JAVCCT010000304.1 GCA_030765325.1 Candidatus Stygibacter frigidus
TCAATTTTCAATTAATCTCACCCTATTCATCATCAATTTTTATATCATTATCAAGGCACCATTCTCGAAGCACTTCTTTTTTCTTCCTATCTTCATATTCAAACCACAATTCCAGCTTTCCCAAATCTTCTAATAGTCCCTTAAATCTTGAATATGCTCCTCTTCTGCGAAATATTCTGACTACTTGATCATATTCATCTTCCATATTGTCAGCAGCAAATTCAAACACTAAATCTCGTCCCAAATTTAAGGAATTTTTGTGAGGAACAGGAGCATAGGAAGCCCTGTCTTCATAGTTATCAGGTAATTCATCAGATTCTCCCCACTCGGAGACGTAATAGATTTCACCAGTTTCTAACGAAATTAAAGCCATATTAACAGTTTCATAATTTGAACTTACAAATTCAAATGCGTCCATAACATCTTCAAACTTCATCTTAATCTCCATTCATTTTTTCCCCAACTTAGCTGCCTTGCGAATGGTTTTATCCTTCGCAATGGCAGCGATCTGTTTGCTCAACAATTATTATCCGAAATTTCAGGAACAACCATTGCGGAGGTCATCCGCAAGGTTTTTACTGTGCTCAGTTTGAATAGGGTTTCAACGAAATTTGTCAAGTACAAATCCAAATTTCGCATCTCTCGCCCACAAAAAAATAAATTTATGTTAATGTTCATCATCTTAGAGTACACTGGCGGTGCACAAAAGACTTAGTTGGGTTTGTGATTTTTTTAATAATTTTCACAGTGGACATGGTGGACACTGTGAACTTAGTAAAAGATATCAATCTGCTTTTCGCTTGACAATGTCAATCAGGATATAAATCTATGTTGAAAAAATATTAAATGGAGATAGCTATGATTGGAAATCGGATCAGGCAGCATCCTATTCTACCAGTTGCGGAACGCTCGCAAATCACATTCTACTGGAATAATCAGCCTTTGCAGGCAGAAAAAGGTGAGATGATAGCCACAGCTCTATTTGCCAATGGGATCAAGGTATTTGGTCATCATCACAAAGATGGTTCTGCTCTTGGGATATTCTGTGCAAATGGTCAATGTGCCAAGTGTACGGTTATCGCCAACGGCAAGCCAGTGAAATCCTGCATGACTCCTTTGAAAGAAAATATGATAGTGGAAAGTGTGGAAGGTTTGCCGATATTACCGGAAGCAGACAATGAGCCCAAAATGCACGATATTGAAGAGATAGCAACTGACGTCTTGATAATTGGTGGAGGACCTGCTGGACTTTCGGCAGGATTGCAACTGGCAAAATATGGGATTTCAGCTATACTCGTGGATGATAAAAATGAACTGGGTGGCAAGCTGGTTTTGCAGACTCATAAGTTCTTTGGCTCCGTGGTAGATTCTTATGCCGGCACGCGAGGTATTGATATTGGCAAATTACTATCAGAAGAAATATCCCAGACAAAAGAGATAGAGACCTGGACAAACAGCACGGCTATCTATGTATTTCATGACCAGAAAGTGGGAATTCTCAAAGATGGTGAATACAAAATAGTGCAGCCAAAATTAGTTTTAAATACTGCTGGAGCCCGTGAGAAATTTTTGCGTTTTGCCGGTAATACATTAGGCGGCATATATGGTGCTGGAGCATTTCAAACCCTGGTAAATCGAGATCTGGTGCGTCCCACGCAACGCTTATTCATCATTGGTGGCGGTAATGTGGGATTAATAGCCGGCTATCATGCTTTGCAGGCGGGGATAGAAGTAGTGGGGCTGGTGGAAGCCATGCCTCAATGTGGTGGTTATAAGGTTCATGCAGATAAACTCCAGCGTTTAGGAGTTCCTATTTATACATCTCACACCATTATTTCTGCAGGTGGTGATGAAGTGGTGAAATCAATCACAATCGCTGAGATCACTGATAAATTTGAAGTAATAAAAGGCACTGAGAAATCTTTTGCCTGTGATACAATACTCATAGCAGTTGGTCTGGAGCCGGTAAGTGAATTCACTCAAGCAGCCGAAAGGGCAGGATTGACCGTATTTTCTGCTGGTGATGCTTCTGAGATCGCTGAAGCTTCTTCCGCCATGTTCAATGGCAAGATCCTGGGAGTAAAAGTTGCCAGATTTCTGGGTGCTGATGCTCCGGAAATTCCTCAAGCGTGGTATGAAAAAGCTACTATCCTTAAATCTCATCCGGGTGAAGTATTAGACCCCGTATATACAGATGCTCATGAAGGCGTGATGCCAATCGTGCACTGCCGTCAGGAAATACCCTGCAACCCGTGCAGCACGATTTGCCCGACAAATTCCATTCATCTGTATGGAGACCCGATCATGGGATTGCCGTATTTTGATGGGAAATGCGTTGGCTGCGGAGAATGCGTGCGGATTTGCCCTGGACTGGCAATCACTATAGTAGATTATCGTGAAAATAACTCACATCCACTGGTAACTATACCTTATGAAGTAGGTAATATACCGGTAGAAGTAGGAACCAAAGTGCCTGCTGTAGATATTAAAGGTGACCTGCTGGGAATGATGGAAGTAGCTAAAGTGCTGAAAAAGCATAAGACCAAAACCCAGTTGATCAAGCTTAAAGTACCACATGATCTTGCCAGAAAAGTTGCAGGGATCAGAATCCAGGATGAAGCAGTATCAGCTCCTTTGCCAGAGGTTATTTTGTCAAAAAAACTTGATGATGATGCCATGGTGTGCCTTTGCGAGCGCGTAACTGCTGGAGAGATCAGGAAATTGATCAGGCAGGGGATTACCGACCTTAATCAGATTAAGGCAATCACCCGAGCGGGTATGGGTCCCTGCGGAGCAAAAACCTGCGACAGCCTGATCCGTCAATTAATGAGACAGGAAGGAATTTCTGCTGATAAAATAATAGCAAACACCAAACGTCCTGCTTTTGTGGAAGTGCCTTTAGGAATTTACGCAGGAGCAGAGGGAGGTGATGATGAATAAAGTATATGATGTAATCGTGATCGGAGCAGGTTCAGTAGGACTTCCAGCAGCAAAATCTCTGGCAGACAGCGGATTAAAAGTGGCAGTGATAGATAATCAGGCATCACCAGGGCAAAAAAATGCCAAAAAAGCCATAGGCGGTATTCGAGCTACTCATTCAGATTATGGGAAAATTAAAATCAGCCAACGCTCGATAGAAATATTCTCACAAATGGAAAAAGATTATGGCTTTGATATTGGCTGGATGAGCAATGGCTACAGTTTTCCTGCTTATAATAAAAAAGATGAGAAAATGCTGAAAGACCTGATGAATATCCAGCATTCCTTTGGCTTAAATATCAAATGGATTAGCCCCAGGGAATATAATAAACTTGTGCCTGGAATTAATATGGAGGGACTATTGGGTTCCACATATTCACCAGATGACGGCTCCGCTTCTCCCCTGCTGGCAGCAAATGCCTATTACTTTATATGTAAAAAACTGGGAGTGGATTTTTACTTTGATGAAACCGTTACGGGTATCAATCTGAAGAATGGCGAGATTACGACTGATATTGGGAAATATACAGTAAACTACGTAATAAATGCAGCCGGCAATCAGGCAGCAGAGATTGGGAAGATGGTAGGGTTAGAACTCCCAGTGAAACCTGATTGTCATGAAGCTGCTATCACTGAACCTGTGCAAAGATTCTTTGAACCTATGGTGGTGGATATGCGTCCTGCCAAAGGCTCTAAGAACTATTACTTTTACCAGAATAATGAAGGGCAGGTAGTTTTCTGCATCACTCCTGACCCACCAATATTAGGCACCTGCAGCGAAAGTACCTCAGTATATTTCCCTCAGGTTGCCCAGAGAATGGTGAAGCTTTATCCGCGACTGGCAAATCTAAAGATACGCCGCAGCTGGAGAGGGCAATATCCCATGACTCCAGATGGGTTCCCGATTGTAGGCTTCCCGGAAGGTATGAAAAATTACTTTAATCTGGTGGGCATGTGCGGACAGGGATTCATGCTGGGACCAGGTTTGGGTGAATTGACTACCAGGTGTATTACGGATAATAAACGTGAAGATGATGACCGGATATTAGCCAGCTTTGTCCTGAAACGTGATTTTAGTGGATTAGAAGCATTTAAATAAGAAAATTCAACTTTGATATTGGTGGAATTGCTCATGGAGAATTAATGAAGGTATTTATCCAAAAGATCAAAGAATATGACCTGCCTGCTATCAGTAAATTTATAGAGAATGTATTCTTTGAATTAAAACTGGAAGAGAAACTGCAAAACTGCCAGACTGTGCTTTTAAAACCCAATTTACTGGGACCATACGCTCCCGAACGAGCAGTAACCACAAACCCCACAGTAGTGGAAGCAGTGATCATTATTTTGCAAACCATGGGAAAAGATGTATGGCTGGGCGATAGTCCTGGTGGTTCGCTACCGGTGAATATCACCTGGCAGAAAACCGGGATGCAGGAGCTTTGCGAGAAGTATCATGTGAAAATGATCAATTTTAATACAGAAGGGATAGTAAATAAATCTATCGAAAATAGAGAATATAATATTGCTCAAGCTTTTCAGGAAGCTGATGCCGTGATTGATCTGGCAAAATATAAAACCCATTCCCTGATGTATTATACGGGCTGCATAAAAAACCTATTTGGCTTGATACCGGGCTTAAAAAAATCTGATTATCACAGCAAATACCCCACTCAAACAGATTTCAGCCAAGTGATCTGCGATATATACCAGCTCAGCAGAAAACAGGTAGTTCTTAATATCCTGGATGGTATTGTGGGTATGGAGGGAGATGGACCTTCAGCGGGAGAAACCAGAAATTTTGGCATTATGATGGCAAGCGAGAGCGGAGCAGCCCTTGATACTCAGGCAGCAGCGATGATGGGCTTTAAAGCTGAACAGATATCCTATATCAGTCAGTGCCTGGTAGAAGAAGGGATTAGTGAAAATGAAATAGATTATGATCTTCAGTGGAAGAAATTTACCTTCAAAGATGTCAAAATCAAAAAAGTAAGTCAATTGATCAAGTTCATCCAGTATTCACCAAAATTCCTGCAGGACATTTTTCGTAATTTGTTTAATTACTATCCTGATTTTAATACAAAATGCCGTCTCTGTGGAGTATGCCGTGATAGCTGTCCCGTGCAGGCAATAACGATATCTCCTCACAAATCCACCCCGGAAATTGACTATAATAAATGTATTAAATGTATGTGCTGTCATGAATTATGCCCATACCAGGCAGTCTATATTCACAAAAGTTTTCTTGCCAGCTTAATACTTAAATAGAATTATTGTTCTGGAGGTTAATATTATGATCATAATCAAATGGTTCGGACACAGTTTCTGGAAAATAACAACTGATAAGATCTCAATAGTTATTGATCCCTTTACTGATATTGGTTATAATATGGATATTGATGTTTCTGCAGATGTACTCCTTTCCTCTCATGATCATTTTGATCATAATAATATTGACCTTATCAAAGGGAACCCATTGATACTCAAAGAAGCAGGAAAATTTGAACATGGAAACAGTAAATTTGAACTGATCCAGGTCTGGCATGATAAAAAGAATGGTAAACAAAGGGGAAAAAACCTGTTAATGAAGTTTACAGTTGGGGGTAAAACTTTCCTACACTGCGGTGATCTGGGACATATGCCTTCACCTGAGATCATAGGAACACTAAAAAATATTGATGTCCTTCTCCTGCCAGTTGGGGGAATATTTACTATTGATGCCCAAGAAGCCATCGAACTGGTTAAAATCATTAAACCAAAGATTATCTTCCCAATGCATTACGATACCCCAGCCCTTAATTTTGACCTGGCTCCAGTTGATGATTTCCTGAAATATTATGACAACATCCTGCGTTTTAACAAAGCAGAGATCGAACTAATTGATGATTATTTCTGTTCTAATCAATTTACCATAATGGTGCTAAATTATGAATAATAATAAAAATAAACATAAAACTGCTGTAACTGTCCTTGTCTGGTTATTGATCGCTTTTTTTGTGTATCTTATAGCTTTTGGAGGTCAATTTAGTTATTATAACCGGATAAAAAGTAATAAAATTTATAAGCAGGCACTTGCACGTAATGATGATTTACGTACCCAAAACGAATATCTGGAAAAAGATAATTCCGATATGGATAATGAGCCTCGGGTTCAAATAAGAAACAGTGCTGAAATAGGTTATAAGAAACCCGATGTGCAGATAATAAAAAAAACCAAGAAAAGAAACAACAAGACGGAGTGAAATACAATTTATTTAATTTTAATTAATTAATTAAGGAATCAAAATATTCGTCTAATTCGCTTGTAATAAGGTCTTTTCCCCAGGTATAATTTTATCTTACGTCAGGTATCCATGCCATCTCATCATAATCATATATATCCAATGCCAGATTATATGGTAATAAGTTTCGACTGGTGCCATGATCTAAGCGAGTTAACAACAGGACTATTCCTTCTTCATACATACTCTGTAATTCTTCTAACTGTCCCATTGATGAACACAAAAATGAAACTAAAATTAAAACTAAAACAGGGGATGCCTGTTTGGATAGATTTCAACATAGCTATTATTGTAATCAGCTTTACCTAATTTTGGGAAAATAAAAAGCTCCCAATAGGGAGCTTTTTAGGCGAAGTATATTTACTTTAAAAGGACAGATTTCCTATATTGTACTATTTTACCTGTTTTTAATCGCAAATAATATATACCATTACTATAGTTTTTAGCATTCCAGATTATAGAATGTTCTCCAGCTTCTAATTCTGAATCAAGAAGTGTTGTGACCTTCTGTCCTTTTACATTAAATATGTCCAATTTAACATCCTGGTTATCAATGATTGAGAAATTTATAGAAGTCTCAGGATTAAACGGATTCGGATATACTCGTAATTCAGGTATTTCTGGAAGTGAGTTATTCTCTACAGGCGTAATAAACTCAGAAATATCACCGCTTGCAAGATAGATACTGGAATAGGAGAATGGTTCATCATCAATGCTGTCAAGGATTTGCATGACGATATTTCCGGAGGGTTTATGAAAAATATTCAAGTCAGGATTCTCTAAATTGTCAAAATCAGTAAAATCGCATGTATATAGTCCAAGTACTGAAAAATAGTCAGGGCTAATGATTTCGTTGATTTGGTAGGATAATTGATTATTTGAGTTCGTAATAAAGTGTAACAGATTACCTTGGACATTCGTAAAATCTTCTTGATCGGAAAACATTTGAAAATTCCATTCAGGCAATATGGCACCAGTGGAATCTATCATATACAATTGGTGATCTGCTTTGATAACAAAGTTTTCATTAAAAAAGTTGATGCTTTGCACGTTATGTAACTCTTGAGAGCAATTAATTAAATTCCAGTTGTTGTTGTTATAAAGCAGGATATCCACCTGCTCTTCGGAATCAGAAACAGCAGCAAGTAAGAGTGCATACTGGTCGTTACCACAGCAGGCATCTACTAATTGAATGTTACTATCTGCAAGAATAAAACTGTCAATAACAGTAATTTCCAGAGTTTGATCATTAAGTGTGAAGATGTTTACTTTACAGCTATCAGAAAAATTATTTCCTCCCATATTGAATACACACGGATAATCAGGTGGAGATGATATTAGCATGCGTTCATCATAATGATAGTCTTTGCCATAGCCTGTAGCTCCATGCGTTCCATCATATAGCCAATGCGAAATGTCCCAATCGTTATTTTGATGATTACTCGGATCTGTTCCTGATCTGTTTATAAATCCACGACGGTATTGCTGAATTCCACCATACAGGTGGATAGTACCGCGATCTCCCATGCCAGCATTAACCGCCTCTGGCCATACAGGGTTATACCAGGGCCAGTCTGTACCATAAGGTGGAGTTGTGCCATCTCCATAATAGGGATCTTCATAGGGATAGCCACAGGTAGGGAACCCGCCGGGTGGTATATTTCCATGAAGCTGGAAACCTTGATTGCCAGACCAGTATGGAGATGGTGGGAAAATGAATTTATGAAAATCAGGATACTCAACTTCCCATTCATTCCCATTGGGCAATGGTAAAGTAAATGGTTCTGTGGAACCATGAGGGTGCTGATAATAAAATGAGAATATTCCTTCGTAATGTGTATTCTGATCACCATATAAATCTCTATCTCCATCACCTATAGCTCCAAAGCAGCCATATAAATATATATCAGTGCAATTGTCAGAGTTGATTTCTTCTTCAAATGGATCATAGTTCTTATACTGAACATATATCCTTTTTTCAGAGACTAATCCCAGTATATTTGTGTAACCTGGCACTTCATCGGGAGGAGTTCCAGGTGTAATATCCTGGTATGTTAGATCATTTGTGATGAATATGGTATCAGAACAACCAAAGGTCATTCGACTTCCCACATCTCCTTCAATCCAAAGCTGACAATATACCATTACGGATGCATTGTTGACGCTGATTGTAGAAAAATCTTCATCCCATACAACCTTCTTTACATTTATGTAGTTAGTCCAGATAGAATCTCCTACAGGTTTGTTCATGTGGTATGCATCAGGAAATGTATTATACACAGTGAAAGTATCTCGTTCAGAAATAATATCAGCATATTTAAAATCAACTGTACTACCATTAATCTTCACATAGCATATATCACGGTCAATGGAATTATCCAAAATTATACCATTTTCTCTAATTGAAGTTGCTTCTGAAGGAAAATTTAAAAGTCCCACGTTTTCGATGTAACCTCCCAGAAAAATATCATCCATTGGGGCAGAGTACTCTGCTGGTTGGCTGGTAGCATAGTCCATGATCCTGCCAGCTGTTGTAACTAATTTATAAAAAGTTGGCCAGCCGTTGTTATAACCACCACCTCCTTGCTGAATCCAGATGTCATCATTACTGTGCACCGGTCCATTCAAAACATCACCTCCCCAGAATTTTACTAGATCATTGTTAGCATATTCATCATTTTCTGAATATTCAGAATTTGTTAAATAATCGAACCTGCTCATAGGAAACATAGTTTCATTGTCAATAGATGCAAAACAAAATTCAGCTGAATTTTTTATATGTAAAAATTGAGATCCTCCGTTCAGTGAATAAATTGTATTAGTGATAAATGTTTCACCATTATCTGAACTTTCTGCTACTTTTGGTAAACCAGTTACTAGATCAGTGTAAAAGATTAGTATGTCACCATCAGAAGCCAGAGAAATATTTGGAGTATATTTCGTTTCTAAAAATAAACTTGTCGCTGAAGTGTTAATCTGAAACTCATCAATTCCTAACTCAGTAAAGTCAAAACCGTTATTATCGGATTTTAGAAATTTAAGTGATAAATTAAAATAGTCTGTATTTTCAGTTAAACGATAATATGAAAGATAAATATTACTACCCTCGCGAAAAATACCATTTACCTGGTCATAAAGTAATGTATCTTCATCAGTTGTTGCAGCCAGAATAGGGGAATTGATCTCGGCAAATAGAATAAATACAGAAAATATTATGATAATACACACACACATTTTTTTCTTCATAATTTCCTCCTTGGTTTGAATACAAATAAAAATAACTTGCACGATCAAATTAATGTATTAATTTCATTTTTGTCAAACTAATTTATTGTCATAAATAGCATTCTCCGTTGAAGACTATTCGATTTTTATAATTGATTTATCCCTGAAAGGAAAATGTCAATTCTCCCAAAAATTGACATATTTGAAGATAAAGTGCACATTTTTCCAATAAATATTATTGTTTCTAATAATTTTCAATAAGATACTGACCATTTGAAAAGTCGTCTTTTATACAAATATGACCAGTTAGATAGTCAAAATTATCATTTAGTCCAATTCGAGGATAGTGGTGGACAGGTGAGGTATTGAGAGGGATGATTCTATGTGGGTTGCTTCTGTTTGGCGAGATGTGTAGTTATCATCAAATATTATGCGCCAGATGCCTTCTGGGAGTTTGATGTCTGCTGGTTTCAGAGTCGGGTTGTGGATGATCATCAGGTCGGTTTCTTGGGTGAGTCCACTGATATAGATGGCGATGAGATTTTTGGGGACACCCTTCTTTATTATAGAAATCCTTTTTTTGATCTGGATTGCTGTTTGGAGTCTGAGAGCTGGGTATTTTTTCCTTAGCGCTATCAGGGTTTTCAGATAATCATAAAAATCATAGTAGGTTATCTTGCGTTGCCAGTCAATCTGATTAACCTCATCATTGGCTTTATAGGAATTTCGAATGTCATCTTCACTGGCACCGGGCACTCTCTTTGAACGCAGAAATTCTGAGCCGGCATGCAGGAAAGGAATTCCCTGACTGGTGAGTGTGATTGCAATCCCTAATCTGGCAGTTTTGATCTGATTTTCTGGACTAAGATCAGGTAAGGTTCTGATTATTTTGTCAAACCAAGTGTAATTATCGTGGGCAGAGACGTAGTTAATGGTTTCAGTTGGGGAAGCAGTAATATCATCAATACTTCCCTTAATAGCATTGATCATTTGAGGTTTAAGCCGAAATTCCCCCATCACCCAACCCCTGGCTGTACCATCTGTATCACCGCGAATACTATCCCGAAAATGATCATTAAAAACGGCAAATCCCTGATTTTTCTGCTTACCCTTGATAGCAGGATTTTCCAGAGGAGAACCTCCACCAGCCCAGGGTTCACCATAGAGCAGAACATCGGGTTTGATATTTCTGAGTTCTTTAACTATCATTTTCATAGTGGGCAGATCCATGAGCCCCATGAGGTCAAAGCGGAAACCATCTATCTTGAATTCGGTGAGCCAGTAGCGTAGAGAATCTATGATATATTTTCGCACCATGGGTTTTTCTGAAGCTATCTCATTACCGCAGCCGGAGCCATTTGTATAATGCCCGGCATTATCCATGCGATAGAAATATTCCGGCATAAAGGTATCAAAAACGGAAAACGGGGCACCTACATTAGCCGTATGGTTATAGACCACATCCATCACTACCTTGAAACCATTATTATGCAGGTTCATGATCATCTGACGGAATTCCACCAGTCGCTGGATAGTATCAGGCTCAATAGCATAGCTGCCTTCGGGAACATTATAAGATGTGGGGTCATAACCCCAGTTACGCAGTTTTTGCGGGTCGCTACCGGTTTCATCTACAGTATCAAAATCAAAAACGGGCAGCAATTGAATCACATTTACCCCTAATTCTTTGAGGTGATCAAGTCCGATTGTAACGGTTTTATCAGATTGGCTAAGAGTGCCTGACCATGAAAGTCCAAGGAATTTACCACGTGTATTTTCAGGACCATCCCAGGCTGGAGAGATAGAGAAATCCCTGACGTGTAATTCATAGATAATTGCATCTACAGGGCTCTTAAGAGTGTAATCCTTTTGTTCATCCCATCCCTCAGGAAAGGTTTTTTGAGGATCAAATATCAACGAATGCGTGCTGTTTATAGAAAGTGCGCGACTGTAGGGGTCAATCTGGCGATAAGTATTAGCATCAATCCTGATCTCATAAAGGTAATAACAATTCTGAAAATCGCCTTTGAGTTCTGCCTGCCAGACTCCCTTTTGAGCGCGTTGCAGGGGCACAATCAGAAATGGCTTCTGCTGATTGGCATCCCGAAAAAGTAGAACCTTCATTTCGTCTGCCACAGGACTCCATATCTTAAATATGGTGCGCTGAGATGTCCAGTTGAAACCCAGATCAGTATTATTGTAATAGAAACCCGGCTGATTAAAAATATCACGGTTGAGAACCCTGATCTGATTTTTGCCTTGATAGCTGAGATAATAGCTGCGGTCTGGCATCAATTGCTGCTCAGTTTTCAATATCACTTTAAAATTTTGAAAACCAAACATGCTATTCTTCAGGATAAAGCGAATTTTACCTTCGTCGATCATATATCCCTTTTGAAAAAAACTGCCGGAATTATCAATCACGTGAAGATTTTCGCCATGAGGATACCAGATAAACCCATTTTCTAAAAACTTAAAAGCTTTACCTTTCACCAGATCAAGAGGGAGTTCGCAATAGTAATAATGAGATTGAGTATCCCAGAGCATCCTGCCTTCAGACAGCACTTTCCAGTTATAAAATTCACCTGTAACGTGAAGCTCTCGAGGTTCTATATCTGCTGAAATTATATTTATTTTCTGCTTATTTTCATCTTTAAGTTGAAAACTTTCAGGATCAAAACTCATCTTATCTTCTGTTTGAGAGATGGTCACATTAACAAGGTTAAAATCATCTATATAAGCAACTACCGGATGCTGCACATTCACGCTCCTGCTATTTTATTCTAATCCGGCTTATTTCAATTACTCGCTAACCTGTCAATAACAAAGGCAAACTCAAAGGCAATCTCTTTCAGGTAATCATATCTGCCGGAAGAACCACCATGCCCGGCATCATTGATTCTCAGCAGCAGCAGGTTGTCATCAGTTTTCATTTTGCACAGTTTGGCACATAATTTAGCTGGCTCCCAGTAATTAACCCGTGGGTCATAAAATCCACCCAGCAGCAGGATATTAGGATAATCCTGAGCTGTCACATTATAATAAGGGCAGTATGAGAGCATATATTCAAACTCAGATTCAATATTGGGATTACCCCATTCTTCATATTCA
The DNA here is from genome assembly GCA_030765325.1 of Candidatus Stygibacter frigidus. GTDB lineage: Bacteria > Cloacimonadota > Cloacimonadia > Cloacimonadales > TCS61 > Stygibacter > Stygibacter frigidus. The sequence goes on from JAVCCT010000304.1 coordinate 12,597, forward strand.
GAGACCGTTGCCGAAAGCGTGGGATCAAGCATGGTATTCATCATATCCACAAAGGGGACATCACCGATAACTACTTCATATAGCTCAGGACGCATATTCATCACGGCTCCTATCAGTAAACCACCGGCACTGGCACCTTCGATCGCCAATTGCTCTGGAGAGGTATACTCTTCTGCTATCAAATATTCTGTGCAGGCTATGAAATCCGTAAA
>JAVCCT010000006.1 GCA_030765325.1 Candidatus Stygibacter frigidus
GTATTTCTTACAAAATTTCGGGCATGAATTTTATTTCTTTCATGCCCTTAAGTTTTGGTGCGAAAGAGGGGATTTGAACCCCTACAGGATTGCTCCCACTGGATTCTAAGTCCAGCGCGTCTACCATTCCGCCACTTTCGCTATTCCAGACTTTTGAGTTTCTTCTGATATTTTTCTTTCAGCTCTTTGTTGCCTAATTTATTAGCGGCTAGAAACATTAATTGATATGGCGCACTCTCTTCAGGAGTTAATTCTGCCCATTTCTCTCCAAATTTAAGCACAGCTTCATAAAGTCCCATTGAATTTAATTGATAGCAGAATACTCGCAGATTCTCTGGAGTATATCCACTGATATCAAATTCCATCTCACTGTATTTCAAGAAATTTTCGTTATCTTTCAGTTGCAGGGCAATCACTTTAGCATTATATATTGCATCAAGGTTCTCTGGTTCATATTCCAGAGTTTTATTGAACATTTCCATTGCTTTGGCTGGCTCATTAAGATTAGTATAGCAAATCCCCATATTAAAATAATTATCGGGATTCTTAAGATTTATCTCTGAGGCTATCTCATAATACTCGATTGCCTTTTCCTTTTGATCTAATTGAAAATACTGATTTGCTATCAATTGAGCATTTTGCTCGTTATCTGGTTCTAATTCCACTAATTGCTTAAAATATGTGATCGCTTTTTCAGTATTTCCCAGTTTAAGATTACAGTTACCCAGCATTTTTATTGTTAATATGCTGTCGGGAGCAAGTTCCTGCAGCTTTTGAAGTTCGCCAATGGCAGTTTCATAATCTTCTGCAACATAAAGATTATAGCCCTTTTTATATAAATATTTCCAGGCATTAGACTGTAGCAGCTTTGCATTTTTTTCTTTTTCTTCCAGGTCTTCTTTACCGATATATTTCTTTTTATATTTATTGGCACTTTTCTCATCACTTTGCAGTAGCTGATTATATTCATCATATACCATCTGGATTGCGGTCAATGTGCGACCGTAATATTCATAAGCTGTTGCATAATCCTTATTTATTTCGTAATAAATCCCTGATAGATTGAAAAGACTTTCAACGTGATAAGGATTCTCTTCTATCACCTGTTGATAAAAAGGCATAGCCTTTTCATATATTTTTTGACGATAATAATTATTCGCTGAACGTAAATTCTTTTTACCAATACCGCTCAAGTCCTGAATATCTGCTGCCAGTGCAGCTACCAACATTACTACCATTATTCCCATAATCAAGACCTTTTTCATTATAACCTCCATTACTTTTATACTTTGTTACTAAGTTCTTAGCCCCTGCAATATTCGTCAATGAGTTTTTCATTATTGACCAGAAATATTTTTATTACTGTAAAATAGGAAGTTAGTTGACATTATAGCCTTATTTTAACTAAAGACATAAAATTTATATTTAATTAAAATATATGAGGTTAATAATGAAAGATAAGATTATTACGATATGCTGGATTTTAATCCTGGCACTTGTGCTGGCAATTCTGATTTGTCCACGAGCTCAAAGCGTTTTTGTCGAACTCACAATTACTTATCCCTATCTGATGGGTTTGATCAAAATTGGGCTATTAGGAACCATGGGTGAGCTGCTGGGTGGCAAGATAGTTACGGGTAAATGGAAATTCACTGGTATCAGACTTGGCGAACGTTTTTTGGTCTGGGCTTTTCTGGGAGTAGTATTCACAGCAATATTCCCTCTATTTTCTTTTGGCACCGAAGGGATATTGAAGGCAGGCTTAATTCCCGGAAAAGGTATTCCAATTATAGTCGCTTTCTGGAAATCATTCTTTATGAATATGGTATTTGCCTTTCCAATGATGAGTTTTCATCGACTAACAGATACCGCAATAGAGCAAGGTGGATTGTTCAGAGCCTGGAATATTTCTGCTACTTTTCGCCAAATTGACTGGGATAACATGTTCAAAATAGTAGGATTTGCCTGTATCTGGTTCTGGATCCCTGCGCAGGTAGTTACTTTTTCACTGCCCCCTGAATTTCGGGTTATGAGTGCTGCCTTACTGGCTATTGCCTTGGGGATAATTCTGGGTGTTGCCAAAAAGATATCATTAAAGAAACTTCAGCAGACTTGATGTATAATAATATGTTAAATAGCCCTGGAGGTAATAGATGCTTAATATTGGAATAGTAGGTGTAGGACAATTTGGACAGAACCATGCCCGGATTATGTCACAATCAAAGCTGATAGATCTGGTTGGTTTATATGATAAAAAATTAAAAAGAGCTAAGGAAATAGGTGAGAAACACAATATCAAAGTATTCTCTGATTATCAGAGTCTTCTTGATAAGTGCGATGCAATGGTGATTGTGGTAAACACGATTTCTCATTATGAACTTGCCAAAGCTGCTCTTGTTCAGAAGCGGCATGTGTTCCTCGAAAAGCCCATCACTGAAGAGCTCTCCCAGGCAAAAGAACTGATAGATATTGCTGAAGTTAATGATCTTAGGTTGCAGGTGGGGCATATAGAAAGATTTAATCCCGTGATCCTGGAAATATCTAACCTCGTGAAAGACCCCATATTTATTGAAGTGCATCGTATTGCCCCTTTCACTGCGCGCGGCACTGATGTGCCTGTGGTTCACGAGCTCATGATCCATGATTTGGATTTCATTCTGGCATTTATTGATAGCAAAGTAAAGTATATCAGCGCTTCAGGTTCGAAAGTGATGACCAAAAGCATTGATATTGCCAATGCTCGGATTGAATTCGAAAATGGGGCAGTGGCGAATGTAACTGCCAGCCGTATCTCGCTGAAGCGTTCCCGCAAGGCACGTATCTTTCAGAAAGATGCCTATTTCTCATTAGATTTTCAGGAGAAATCTGTAAAGATAGTTACTAAATCAAAGAAATTATATAAAGTATATCCTAAAATATTAGCCGGGAAATTTGAAGATATCAGTCAGGAAGATGTGGTTGATATAAGA
>JAVCCT010000283.1 GCA_030765325.1 Candidatus Stygibacter frigidus
AAGGATAAGATAACAAGTTTGAATTGTGAGATAGATTCGATCATGATCCGATTGGAACTGATGCAAAACTGGGAAGATGACATCCGGTCGCAGGAGAATTTTAAAGAGATCAATAAAGAAGTGCGAAAAATGGGTATTGGAGGATTGCCACAGATAGATAATGAGCTCAGATTAAGCGATCCCAAAGCCAATCTGGAATATAACCTGCTGGTAAACCGGCTTAATGATCTAAGGGGTAAGGTGGCATTTAATTATCAAACCCATGAGGAACTTCATGAGAATTATCAATTGCGGAGTGATCTTTATCGCAGTACTCCTTCCATCTATCCCACCTTTGGCAGGATTTCATCACCTTATGGCAAAAGACGTCATCCTGTAACCGGTAAAAAAGATTTTCATTACGGAGTTGACCTTGCTAATAAAGTGGGAACACCAATTTATGCCACAGCATCGGGTAAGGTGACTGTGTCCACTCGTACGGCAAAAATGGGTAGATACATAAAAATTGCCCATGATTTTGGTTTCGAAACGATTTACGGGCATTTGAGCAAAATACTCGTTAAGAAAGGTCAAGAAGTGGAAAAAGGACAAATTATTGGTCGCATGGGAAATTCGGGAGATTCTACGGGACCGCATCTTCATTATGAAGTACATAGATATAACCGATACCGTAATCCAGCCAAATATTTCAGTCAGGACAGAGAAGATATTGTAGTATCAAAATAGGGGAATTAATGAGTAATAACAGGATGTTACTAAAACGAGATATCAAAGAGAAGAAAGAATTAGTAAATATAGAGATGGATCGTTTTTTGCCTCGCAAGGATGAATATCCCAAACAAATCCACAAAGCTATCCGCCACACTCTTTTTGCCGGCGGAAAACGTCTGCGCCCCTATTTATTATTGCATACTTACCAGCTTTTCGGGATAGAAACCGATAAAATATTACCCGTGGCAGCAGCCCTGGAAATGCTGCACACCTACACTTTGATCCATGATGATCTCCCGGAAATTGATAATGATGATTACCGCCGAGGAAAGAAAGCCTGCCATGTACTTTTTGGAGCAGATATTGCACTGCTGGCAGGAGATTCACTGCTGATATATGCCATTGAATCCATCAATAAGGCAGAGATAAATGACAAGCTGAAATTGCTGTTGCTACGGGAATTTTGCCAGGAAACAGGGCATAAGGGTTTGATTGCGGGACAAATGGTTGATATTGAGTCCGAAGGCAAAAATATAACAGAAAAGACATTGAATTATATCCATAAAAATAAAACAGGGCGCTTGATAAACCTGGCGATCAGATTTGGCTGCATCCTGGGAAAAGCCTCAGATGAAGATACAGAAAATATGCGGATATTTGGTGAGAAAATAGGTCTTGCCTTTCAAATAGTGGATGACATCCTTGATATAGAAGGTGATAAAGAATCTTTGGGGAAAACTATTGGCAAAGACAGTCAACAAAAAAAGGCTACATATCCATCTATCAATGGTCTTGAAGAATCACGTACCAAAGCGGAAAAACTAATAGAAGATGCCAGAGCCAGACTGGAAAAATACGGTGAGAAAGCCATTTATCTTGATCATCTGGCAGAATTTTTATTAACGCGTAAATATTAATGAAGGTTAAGATAAAACTGCTTTGCGAAGCAGCCCAAATGCCTCAGAAAATGAGCACCAGCTCATCAGGATACGATTTATTTTCTGCCAATACTGAAGAAATAATCCTCAAACCAGGAGACATCAAACTCATCCCCACGGGAATAGCCATCAATTTAACCAGTGGTTATGAAGCGCAGGTGCGTCCCCGAAGTGGTCTTGCATATAAGCACGGGATCGGGATCTTGAATTCCCCAGGAACTATTGACGCAGATTATCGTGGCGAGATAGGAGTAATACTTTTCAATTTTGGCAAGCAGGAATTCAAGATACAGACGGGAATGAGAATCGCCCAGCTTGTTATATCACGCTATGAGAATGTGGAATTTCTGTCAGTGGAAGAATTAAGTGCTACTGAAAGAGGTGAGGGAGGATTTGGTCATACAGGAGTGTGAGTAAATGAATAATTTGGAATTACGATCAAAAATATTGAAACTCAAAGAAGAAAAACAAGCCATAATATTAGCCCATAATTATCAAACACTGCCAGTTCAGCAAATCGCTGATTTCACTGGAGACTCACTACAGCTTTCCAGAGTAGCGGCAGAGCTGAAACAAGAGATGGTGGTATTTTGCGGTGTGCAGTTCATGGCAGAAACGGCAAAACTGCTGAAGCCTTCAGCTAAAGTACTGCTACCGGTAAAAAGTGCTGGCTGTCCTATGGCAGATATGATCACGGGAGAACAATTAAGGCAATTCAAAGCCCAATATCAAGATCCTGTAGTTGTCTGCTATGTGAATTCCTCCATCGAAGTGAAGGCGGAATCAGATATCTGCTGCACCTCAGGCAATGTGATCAAAGTGATAAATTCTATTCCAACAGAAAAGCAGATATTATTTGTGCCTGATCGTAATCTGGGCAGCTATGCAGCGCAGCAGACTGGCAGAAATATCATCCTGTGGCAGGGCTTTTGTAATGTACATGAAAACATCACTGAAGCTGATATTTTAGAAGTGAAATCAAAATATCCAGAATATAAATTGATAGTCCATCCTGAATGCCGTCCCGAAGTGGTGGAAATGGCAGATTTTGCTGCGTCCACAAAGGGCATGATAGATTATGTCAAAGATCATGATAAAGTAATTGTTGGTACAGAAACGGGGCTCTTTTATCAATTGCAGGATAAATATCCAGAAAAGAAATTAGCTCCTATCAGTGAACGAAATATTTGCGTCAATATGAAAAAGACGCATCTGGAAGACGTATTACGATCACTTCAGCAGGAAGAATTTGAGATCAATATTGATGCTGATATTGCTGAACGTGCTTTGCGTTCTGTAGAAAACATGCTGAGAATTAAGTAATTGCAGGCATCACTGGAATCTAAAGCAGTAGAACTTCCCTTTGGTAAAATCATTTATCAGTCAACAGCAGGTCAGGGAATTAGTTCTGATAGTGCCTTTCTGGTAGAAACTGTACTGCGGGAAGAAAGTGAATTACCTATGCCGGTTCTTGATCTGGGCAGTGGTAATGGGATAATCGCGCTGATGCTGAAGTATTATCGACCTGACTGGCAAATATCAGGGATAGAAATCCTGCCATATCTGGTGGAGCTTGCCGAAAGTAATGCTCAGGCTTGTGGAGAAGATATAGCTTTTGTGGAAGCTGATATTAAGGAATACACATCGCAGCAGCCTTATGAGCTGATGGTGTCCAATCCACCCTATCTGCCAAAAGATAAAGGGCGAATCAGTCCCGTGTATGAAAGAGCAATTGCCCGGCATGAGATATTATGTGAACTGAAGGATGTTTTATTATGTATTAAACGAAACCTGGCTGATCAGGGCAGAGCTTATATCTGCAATTTAAGCACCAGAGCTGAGGAAATCAAGGAGCTGGTAAACCATGAGAATATGGTTCTTGACAAAATTTACCCTGATCTTTCCTTCCAGAAAGAGAAAATGAATATATTCAGGATTAAAAAATGATTGAACTTAAAAATTTTGTTATATCGGGAGCAGGTGACTTCCATCTGAAAGCAGATGAACTGCAGATTAAAAGCGGTCTGTTCATTCAGATATCTGGTAATAATAATTCTGGTAAAAGCCTGGTACTTAAATGTCTGGCTGGATTTTATCATAATTTTAAAGGTGAGCTATTGTATAATGGTGTATTGGAAAAACCGGGCAATTACAGCGTGATCCTGATCAATGATTTTGCTGCTTTGATGCCGGAAAAAAGCATGAAATATAATTTGTATTTGCCATTTAACAAAACTACAAAGCGGAAAAAAATCATTCTGGATGAAATGCTTACAAATACTGGTTTAAAAAAATATCAGCATCAAAAAGTGAAGACCCTTTCACGCTCGGAAATTAAGACATTAGAACTTATCAGAGCAGTAATCCAGCAGCCGCATTTCATATTTATAGATGATTTTGATACTTATTTTGATAATTCCAGTCTGGAAAACCTCACAAAGGTGTTTGACTATGCTGCCAAAGCGGGAACAGCGATCATGATCACTACCAGAACGAAATTTGAAGGTATCACCAGCAGCTATGCAATAAATTCAGGAGAAATTCATAAATTATGAAATTGAGATATTTGGTTCAAATATTGATCATACTGATACTGCTTTTAATTGATGATGGCATTTATAATTTGCGTCAATACAGTCAGGAAGAGCTCTATTTTCGGGCAGAACAAGCTTATCAGGAAATCGAAGAAAAACCGGCAATCCTGATAGTCACTGAAGAACAATCTCAACGCATCAGTGATGATATAGCTAATCTTTACTTTGTGAAGCAGGTCACAAAACAAAGCAAAGATGAGATCATCGATCTTTTGAGCAGGCAATATCAACTTGATGAAGCCAGTGCGCTTTTAGATGAACTTAACCTTCCGGCAGTAGTGGAAATCCAATTCAAGGGCGAGGCTTTCAGGGAAATAGAATCCAGCCTTTTCTGGCAGGCAACTGAGAAGGAAGAAGGTATTTTTCAGATTATTTACAGTGATGATAATTACCTTGATCAGTGGCAGAAACTTGATACTCTGCTTAAGTATAGCGGATTGATAGAAGATTACTGG
>JAVCCT010000256.1 GCA_030765325.1 Candidatus Stygibacter frigidus
ATAGTAAAACGCGCCACCAGTGAAGATAGCATAGACTGGGATAGTCCCAATAATGTACCCATGCGGGAAGAGACATTTGATATGATCCTGGAAGATGCTTATGCAGCATTGAACCGGTTTAACAAATTATATTTAACTGACAGAGTAGTGGGAGCAGATTCCAGTTTTGCATTACCAACCCGTACTGTATCTGATATGGCACTCACAGTATTATTCACTGATAATATGTTCCGTCCAGTCCCAGAGAATCTGAATACCTGTTTAGAAGGATTCACATTAATAGCTCTACCCTATTTGAAGCTTGACCCTACACGTTATAAAGGACATCTGCGCGTAATGCCAAATGGTAAAACTTCCAATATGGCAGTAGCCATGGATATGGATCGTCGCATCGGTATCGTTTATGGTTCAGCCTATGGTGGCAGTGTAAAAAAACTGATGTTCACAGTGATGAATTATTATATGCCAGCCGAAGGTATTTTGCCATTGCACTGTTCTGCCAATGAAGGGATTGAAGGTGATTGTGCTCTGCTTTTGGGATTAAGCGGTACAGGGAAAACCACCCTTTCTGCTGACCCCAAAAGAGCATTACTGGGAGATGACGAACATGGCTGGAGCAATTATGGAGTAGCAAACTTTGAAAATGGCTGCTATGCTAAACTGATCAACCTGAGCAAAGTTAAGGAACCTGAGATATATCAAGCAGTATTTCATGATGACCACTATCTGGAACACGGCTCAATAGTGGAAAACACCATGATGTATCCTGATGGCACTTATGATCTTGATGATGAACGGTTAACACCAAATTCCAGAGGTTCATATCTCCTCAGTTATTTGAGCAATATCAAAGAATCATCATGTAGTGATCATCCTAAAACAATACTATTTTTAACTGCTGATGCCAATGGTGTGCTTCCCCCAGTATCACGACTCACTCCCCAGCAGGCTATGTTGTGGTTTTTGATGGGTTATACTTCAAAACTGGCAGGAACAGAAACCGGGATAGTTGATCCAGTATCAACATTCTCAAGATTCTTTGGAGAACCATTTATGCCGCGCAATCCCGATGTTTATGCCAAAATGCTGGGAGATAAGATGGAACAGCACGGCACAAGTGTGTATCTTGTTAATACCGGCTGGAGTGGTGGAGCTTATGGAGAAGGTTCACGGATGGATATCAATCTCACCCGGGCGATAGTTGATGCCTGCCTCGATGGATCACTGGAAAAAGTGGAATATGAAGAAAATGACCTTTTCCATGTATTAATACCCAAAAGCTGTCCTAAGGTTGACTCAGAAGTTTTGAATCCACGTAATACCTGGAAAGATAAATCGAGTTATGATGAGCGTGCCAGAAAGTTAGCCTCAGATTTTTCAAATCACTTTGATAAAGCTTATGGTAATAAGGATATAGATGCCAGCATAGCTGCGCAGTGTCCCGGAAAATAATAACTGAATATTAAATATTTTAGGAAGGCTGCCGGTAATGGCAGCCTTTTTTTATATTTTTATAAAAATAGGAATTGACGGAGTTTGGCATTATCATGTGAATGGTTATGATGAAAGAAAAAAGAGAGAATATGGAACGCAAAAAACTCCTGATACATATTTGTTGTGCACCCTGTCTGATAGCCCCGCTTCAGCATTTGCAGCAGGAGGATGAGTTTGACATCCGGGGTTTGTGGTTTAACCCCAATATTCATCCTTATCAGGAAAATCAAAAAAGATTGCATACTTTGCAGGAATATGCATCCGATGTGGATCTTAATCTGATCATCAAAGATGAATATGATCTGCAGGGATTCTTGAGACAGGTTGCTTTCCGGGAAGGTGACAGATGCCGCATTTGCTATCACATGAGATTAAATTATGCGGCAATAATAGCTGCGAAAGGTGGATTTGATTATTATACTACTACTCTTTTGTACAGTAAATTTCAAAAGCATGATTTGATCAAAGAAATTGGTGAAGCCTGCGGAAAAGAGCATGGTGTGAAATTTCTTTACCGTGACTTTAGAAATTACTGGAAAGAAGGGATTGAGTTGTCTAAAAATATAGAAATGTATCGTCAGCAATATTGCGGCTGCATTTATAGTGAAAAAGATCGTTATATGGCAACACCAAAAAGAGGTGAGGATGAAAACCGTTAAAAAATTCTTACAGATGAAAAAACAGCAGGAACCAATTGTAATGGTTACCGCTTATGATTATCCTTCGGGTAAATATGTAGAAGCCGCTGGAGCAGATCTTATCTTGACGGGAGACAGTCTGGGAATGGTTGTTTTGGGATATGCAGATACTCTTCAGGTCACTTTGGAAGACATGATACATCATGCTCGTGCAACCAGACGCGGAGCTCCAGACACCTTTATTATTGCTGATATGCCGCACATGAGCTATCATATAAGTATTAAGCAAACCAGGATCAATGCAGGAAGACTTTTTAAAGAGGGAGCAGTTAATGCTGTGAAACTTGAGGGAGGAAAACCGAGTAGACTGGAAGCAATCAAGGCAATTACAGATTGTGAGATTCCTGTGTGTGCCCATCTGGGACTTACTCCCCAATCTATACATACCATGGGTGGTTACGTTGTTCAGGGTAAAGAAGAAAAGGGATATCAGGCTATATTGCAGCAGGCTATGGATATAGAAGATGCCGGAGCATTTATGCTGGTGCTGGAAGGAATTCCTGAGAAGCTTGGAAAAGAAATAAGCGACAAACTTTGTATCCCGACAATAGGTATTGGCGCGGGACGCTATACTGATGGTCAGGTTTTGGTATATCATGACATCCTGGGAATGAGTGACTTCAAACCTAAATTTGTGAAACAGTATTCTAATTTAAAGAGTGATATCGTTAAATCCCTTGAAACCTGGAAGATGGAAGTGAAAGAAAGAATTTTTCCCTCCAAAGAAAATATATATTTACCTTTGGATCAATAAAAAACAAAATAAAATGTAAGGAAGGTGAACCATGTGGCAGAATGAAGAAATGAGTATTGAAGAAAAACTCAAAGCAGCACTAAATCTTAAGCAGCAGATGGAAACTAATTTTATTTCTCTGGGGCAATTGCTATCAGAGATGAAACGGTATAAGATCTACGTGTCAAGGGGCTATAAAACCTTCAATGAATTTGTAGAAAATGAATTTAATATTGCTTCTACTTTTGCATCCAAACTCATCAGCACTTATGATCTATTTATTGAGAGTCTTGATAAAGACGAAAAGACGGTTGAAAACATCGGGCTTGAAAAGCTGAATATGATCAAGCCTTTCGTTAAACAGGCAAAATTCATTGAAGCTGAAGCATGGATCAATAAAGCTCAGGAAATGCCAACTACCCAGTTACGTGAAGAGATCAAAGAAGTCCGTGAGCAAAAGGCAAAAATCAAAAGAACCATGAAAGATATCATGATTGATCAATACATTGAAAAAATGGTCACTTTTTTCAATTGCAGCCGCAAAGAGCTCAATTTTAAGCTGGCACTATTCTTTCAGGATTCTGACCTGGATCAGATCAGAGATACTATCAGAAACCGTCAGCGTAAATTTGAAGATGAACAACTCAAAGCACAGGAGGAAGCAGGGAAATAGTTTTATAGTAAAATGTCGGATTCGGCAGTCTTTACAATACTAAAATATTTGGAGATGAAATATGCAGCGAATAAAGATATTATGGGTAGATGATGAAATAGAGATGCTGAAACCTTTTGTGATCTTTCTGGAA
>JAVCCT010000170.1 GCA_030765325.1 Candidatus Stygibacter frigidus
AGCAATAGGCTTAATTCACATTTTATAGAGGATTTAGCTTATTGCTCTCTACCCCCTGATCTGGTTAGTCAAAAAAGGGGGGAAATATTCCCCCCATAGCTCCATTTATCGTCTGAGTCCTAATGTCTTGATTATCTTACGATATCGTGTAATATCTATCTTTGTCAAATAATCCAGAAGACTACGTCTTCTTCCGATCAGTGTCAAAAGACCTCTACGAGTGTGAAAATCCTTAGGGTGAACCTTTAGATGTTCTGTGATTTCCTTGATACGATATGATAATAAAGCGATTTGGACCTCTGGTGATCCAGTGTCTGACTCATGGAGTTTAAACTCTGCCATGATAGCCTGTTTGGCTTCGTTAGATAATGCCATGCATACCTCCTTATAATTTAATAAGTCAAATAAATACACCCCAATAGCTTGTAAAGTAATTTCTTGTTTATTTCCTGATAATTAATATCTTAGCTTTCAGGTTTTACTTTTTTTGCAAGATCATCAGATATCCGCTACGATTAAATGATCTGAAACCTAAGCGTGCAAAAACTTCTAAAACCCTTATAAGGAAGGCATTATGGATTATTCCACTCAGTAGTGGAAGTCGGCGCCATTTGATTTTCAATACTTTATATTCACCTTTCAAAACTTGATAGGTTTGTGGATGATCTTCTTGCCAATTGCCACCCAGATATTCCAGAATTGATTGAGGCGGATAGGGGCGAATATGGGTGAGATCATTATAAAAATGCCGCGACATAAGTGGGGCTCTCAGGCAGATAATGTCCCCGGGTTTAAGAATCCTGTTCATTTGGTTAAGCAGTTCCCAGGCTTCTTCAGGATATAGATGCTCGATGAGATGACTGCCCATCATAGCTTTCAGCTTCAAAAGGCAGGTCAAGTGCATCTCCAGAGATCACATTTAAGCCCTGCTGTTTGCACCAGCGAACTGCCTCAGGATTATTATCAATTCCTGAGATCTTCTCAAGTGCGTGTTTTATAAAATTACCGCTTCCACAGCCAATATCAATTACATTCCGGCAATCACTCAGATATCTATATGCGGTTTGATCCATGATCTTAGCTGTGTTATAGGCAAAGTGCTTTTTTAACCATTTTCTAAGACTCACTATTTTCTCCTTAAATGATGTATTACCATTTCTGGAGGACAATTCCAGCGTAGAGGAATACCAGATGCTCCACAACCCAAAGAAGTGTATCCCTGCATTTTGCCAAATTGCCAGCGACCGCGATTATATTTACTTGCTGAGCGGCTGTTTGATATCACAGGTATTCCTCCTGGCAAGCATAATTGTCCTCCATGAGTATGACCGCAAAGATATAGATCATAACTATATAATGCAGCTTCTTTTATGTACTCCGGACTATGGATCAAAAGCAGTTTATATCCTGCTTCTGTAATTGCATCTCTTTGGTCAAATAATCTGCCGGTACGGTAATAGTGCACATCATCGAGTCCGGTTATCAATATTTTATCATCTCCACGCTTAAGCTCAATTGATTCATTGAGCAGGAATTTAAGTCCTAAACCAGCCACATTATCCAGAGTGTAATCCAGATAATCATGATTACCCAAAATGCCAAGGGCGGGAAATTCTGCCTGATTTGCTGTTGCAATTATCGGCTTCAATAAATCATCTATCCGTTCATTTGAGCAGTGAATATCAAACCGAAAATCACCAGTAAACACGCAAAGCTCAAAATCCACCTGCCGCATAAGGGTAGGAATAATATCAGAAAGCTCCGGTAACGCATCTATATGAATGTCACTTATCTGCAATATCCTGAATCCGTCGAACTGGGCTGGCAGATTGGCAAAATTCCAGCTCTCATGGCGTATTCTCACCTGCAGAGCATTTTTATGCCAATCACCATAAATGCCACTTACAAGAAGCAGGTCCTTAAAAAAATCATATACAAAGGGAATATTCTCCACAAAAAGTGTTTTATTTTTAAGGTCAAATACTCCAGACCCGCATCTCTTCTCTTTCTTAAGCCTTTCTTCCAACATTATAGCATCACTGAATGTTTGACTGTATCTGAAATCCTTTTCTATCTCATTCATAATGTCTCCTAAGTACAATCATCCCTAATCACATTATCCGTGTTGATCCGCCAAATCCGTGTCATCAGTGTTCTATTCTTCAGTCTTTTCCTGATTTACTTGTATTTAATCATATCCAGAAAACTCTCTATTCGTAATCGACTTCTGGCTTCCAGCTTCCCCGGCTGATCGCCTTCCAGAGTTAATACGGGCACATCAAGATATTTGCGGATCAATATATTATCTATCTGCCGATGGCAAAAGCTCTGGGTATAACTGATCACGCCATCCAGATTACGGCGTTTGATCTCAGCTTTAATATCTGCCAGACGTTCATTGACGGAATAGGGATATGTATAATACCAGTATTGATCGATTATATCATCTTTAAGATAGGGCATGGCAAACTGTCGCTGAATTTCGTTATACACCACCTGCGCCCCTTCGCTTTCCAGATATTCGTAAAGATCATCAAAAATGGGGGGGACGCCCAGAAATCCTAATCTAAGTTTTTTGTTTTGCCTCTTTCTCTGTTTTGCCTCTAACATAAACTCATCAAGATCAGTTTCATATTTATGATGATCACCCCCAAAATCACTGGCATTCACCAGCCAGAGATGATTTTCTTTACCACTCACTTTGCCTGTCTGCCAGGTGAGTTCATCAAGTTCTACCAGTTTCTTTCTGATCCTGTCCAATTCACGTTTAACTTTCATTGTATCGCTGCGGCTCACACCAAAATATTCTTCCAGCAGCTCAATTTCTCTTGCCAGCTTGATCTTGTCATGGTCAAAGGGAAAAGAGAAATACAAGATTTTTTGTCCCTGATCAGCAAGGGTTACCAGCAGCGAATGCGTGTTTGAGCAGTCTCCCTGGATAATGCCCATCACATAATCAAAATCTGCATCAAAGGTTACGCTGTAAATTCCTTTGATCCAACTGCAGATATTGCGCGGATAGCCCATCTTTTCTGCTTTCTGCACCAATTGCGTGTTTTTGCCTGTGATAAAGATATTATTAAGATCAATCACCTGATGCCCTGCTGCAAGGATTGGTTCAATGGGAAAGCTGGTCGTGAAGCCTATTTTCATCGCTTTTCCTTATTCGCTTTTTTCCAGATACTCAGTTTCTTTTTCTTCTATTTTCACCAGCAAATACTTCCTGTCCAGTTTTAACTTATCATGCTCCGTCTTCAGTTCCATAAATCTTGCTTTGTCATTATAGACTTCCCTGGTGCCATAGGCAGTTTCCAGCTTCTCAATCTGCTGCTCCAAGGCTGATAATTCGGTCTGCATTTTTCCTAGTTCAGTTAATATTTTCTCCAGTACCTGGGGATTGATTTTTTTTTCTCTTGCAGGTCTATTATCTATTGATTCTTTTTTACGACTGGATAGAAACATCTCGTGGGTAAATACTTCTTCTATCTCCTGGTCCATCTCAGTTATCATTTTATCTTTAAAAAGCCAGATTTTATTTGCCACTCTCTGGATAAAATAACTGTCATGCGAAACAAATATCACTGTCCCCTGATAGTGTTGCAAAGATTTTTCCAGCTCCTCTATTGTATTAATATCAAGATGGTTAGTAGGCTCATCAAGGATCAAAAAGTTTGGCTGCTGCCAGATTAGTTTTGCCAGATACAGCCTGGCTTTTTCTCCACCGCTAAGCACCATCACTGATTTGAATACATCGTCGCCTATAAATGAAAATCTTGCCAGCCAGCTAAGAACTTCTCCCTGCTCAGCTCCCGGCATCAGTGATTGCAAAGTATCAAACACATTTAAGCCTTCATCAAGTTCTGTGCGCATCTGGTCATAATAGCCAATATTAAGGCTGGCTCCTATCTTTGCTGTTCCTGCCAGTGGTTTCAGCTCATTTGTGATGCAGCGCAGCAGGGTAGTTTTTCCACTGCCATTTTCTCCCACCAGGGCAATTCTATTGCGATAATGGATATAGAGATTCAAAGGCTTTGTGAGAGCATTACCAGGATAACCCAATACAGCATCCTCAAATATAAATACATCATTTCCGCTCCTGGTAGAGCTTTTAAAGGATAGATTGATCCGCTTCTCATGCTCAGGTTTGGAGATTACTTCCATTCTATTCAGCATCTTTTGCCGGCTCTTTGCCTGTTGCACCTTCTGTCCTGCCATATTCCTGGCAATAAAATCTTCCGTCTCTTTGATGAATTTCTGCTGCCTTTTATATTCCCGCACCTGCGTAAGTTCGCGATTTGCCCGGTCAGATTCCCAGGTGGAATAGTTGCCATGAGTCATATATATCCGCATATTACGCAATTCAGCTATTTTGCTTACTGTCTTATCCAGAAAATGACGATCATGTGAGATGATCAGATACGGCTTTTCCTGCTTGACAAGATAATTCTCCAGCCAGTAGATCATTGTGAAATCCAGATGATTAGTTGGCTCATCCAGCAGCATGATATCCTTTTCTGCCAGCAGGATACGGGTGAACTGGATACGAGTCTTCTCTCCACCACTAAAATCTGCTATCTTTCTTTCCCACATATCAAGCTCAAGATTAAATCCAGCTAAGATTATCTTCATCTCAGAGGCGTAATGATAACCGCCCATTTGATAATATTGCTCTTCCAGACGCTCCAGCTTTTTAAGATTTACTTCACTGCTGTCTGTTACTACTGCCTTCCGAGCCGCATCCAGCTCCTTGCTAGTTTGATTTATCTTCTCATTTGCTGAGCTTACGCATTCATACAAGGTTTGAGTTTCATCAAGTTCCACTTCCTGACTCAGGTAAGCTATTTTAAGCTTTTTTGCCTGATGCACAACTCCCTTATGAGGTACTATTCGTTTCGCAAGTATATTAAAAAGAGTGGTTTTACCACTGCCATTTGGGCCCACCAGTCCTATTCGGCTGTTATGCTCAAGCGAAAACGAGATATCCTTGAATATATCTCGATCTGCAAAATTATGACTCACCTCGCTGATACTTATTAAACTCATTTTCCTGATTTACTCCCTGTTATTTCATCCTCTCTTATCAGAGACTTACAAAAACATACGCTACCCCCTTATTTGTCAATTCACAATTCGCACCATTTCCCCTGACCTTGCGAATGGTTTTATCCTTCGCAATGGTCAAACCTTGATATGGTATTATTGCATTCTGAAAATAATCCAATCATTTCGAAGGTATAAACACCATTCAAAAGGTCTTTTTCCCAAATATTTTCAGTCTTCTAAGTCTATAACAGGTGGAACAACAAAGCACAATCTAACATAAAAATGTCACTATGTGCTTTGTTGTTCCACTTAAAGGTCTGCATATAGGAAATATATATTCTAAGTAAATATAAATAATGAGATATGGGCGAAGTGGGATAACAATAGTTATATATTAAAACAAAAATAGTGTATTAATCTTCAAAAATGATCTGAATCAGGTAAAATGTATGGATAATATATGAAATGAAATATGAGTTATACTATAATATTATTCAGGAATTCGTGGGCATAGTATAATCTGTAATATTCGCCCTGCTCCGCAAGGAGTGATTTGTGGCTGCCGCGTTCGATTATAGAGCCTTCTTTTAGAACCAGGATTTCATCAGCATTCTGGATTGTGGTGAGTCTGTGGGCAATAATGAAGGTGGTTCTGTTTTGGGCGATTTTATTTATTGCCTGCTGGATTTTCACTTCTGCTTCGTTATCCAGCGCAGAGGTGGCTTCATCAAGTAGTAAAATGGGAGCGTTTTTGAGGATTGCCCTGGCAATGGCTATTCTTTGCCTTTGACCACCGGAAAGTACAACACCTCTTTCTCCCAGAGGTGTGTCATAACCCTCAGGAAGCTGCCGGATAAAATCATAAGCATTTGCCATTCTGGCTGCTTCTTCCACTTCGCTGTCTGCTGCATCTATTCTACCGTAGCGGATATTTTCCCTGATTGTGCCCCAAAACAAAAAGCCTTCCTGCATAACGAGTGAGATATTTTGTCTGAGCCAGCGGGTTTGCAGGTTTTTGATATTGATATCATCCAGAGTGATATTTCCGGAAGTGGGGTCATAAAACCGCATCAACAGGTTGAAAGCAGTAGTTTTACCGCTTCCACTCGAGCCTACCAGGGCAATAGTTTTGCCTGGTGATATCTCAAAATTAAGATCTTTCAATGCTGGCATGCCAGACCCTTCATAATGGAAAGTCACGTTTTCAAACTTAAAAGCACCCCTGGAAGGTTTAAGCGGGATGATCGGATTAAGTTTCTCTGGAGGTTGAGGGATTGTGTCCAGGACGTTGTATATCCTTTTGATCGAGCTCATGCCAGCTTCAATGATGGTGGTGGTGCTGCTTAATCTGATGATGGGATTATAAAGAAATCCCAGATATGTGTAAAATGCCACGATCTCTCCAGTGGTCATGGTACCATACCTGATAGCAAAGTAACTGCCAAAGCTAAGCACCAGAAGAATACCGAAAATAGTTAGATATTCTGTGAGTCCACCAAACATAGCGTTAAAAGTGTAGGTTTTGATTCTTAGACGCCGATCTTCTTTGAGGTATTTATTGAATTGGAGCGTTCTTTCCTGCTCCAGGTTAAAGGCTCTCACCACTCTAATGCCAGCTATGGAATCATGGAACTCACTGGAAAGCTGAGCATAATTTTCTCTGATCGAGCGGTTCATTTCGCCGATATTACGCCGGAAAAATTTATGAACTAAAGCATATATGGGTAGGATGATAAAAGAGATAAGGGCAAGTTTGTAATTCATAAATATTAGTATAGTGCCTATGATGATGATCAGGAGAATGTCTTCCAGCAGATAGATGAGGGAATTAGTGGTCATCATTTCAGTATTCATCACATCATCCAGCATGTGGTTCATGATGTCACCAGTTTTGTTATCATCAAAAAAGATAAATGAAAGTAGCTGGAAATGGTGCATGAGTTTATTCCTGAGATCATAGATATAATGATAGCCAAATTTGAGCATGCGATTGTTGCGCAGGATAAAGGCAGCCATGCGTAAGAGATATAATGCTGCCAGCACTACTGCTGCATGTGCTAAGGGAGTGAAATCTTTTTGAGGGATATAAGTATCGATGATATCACGGAAAAAGCGGGGTAGCAGGGTTTGGATCCAGACGATCACGATCATCATTAGCAGGGCAATGCTGAGATATTTCCAATAAGGTTTTGTGGAATTAACATAACGAATGAAATGTGATCTTTTTTTATTCATATTTATCTTCTCTGAACCAGAAAATTTGTTTTATTCTGGCTGCAGGTAATATACAAATATGATTCCACTGGAGGGAAAGAGCCAGTGAGGTGAAGAGAGTGAGGTAGATGTGGGAGTCTGCATTAATTGAGGGAATTTATTTTTACCAGCCAGGATGGGGATGATATTTTCCATTTGTAAAGATGCTGGATAGGTGAACTCAATATCAAGTTTATGAGTGATGCCAGTGATATAGACCGTAAGTTGATGAAAACTGCGGGGATACCAGGTGAGGGTCTTGATCTCAAAAGTTACTTCCTGATCGATGAGTTTTTCCAGTTTTTCATGATAACAGGTGATCTCCAGACAGTTATTAACGATTCGGGTAGATGAATAGAGCTCAATATCATTAATTCGTGCTGATATTAGCTGGAAAGAATCTGGTGAGAGAGCAAGGCTTTCATCCAGCAGCCAGCGGTATTCCACATCAGGTTCCAGGAAATATTTATTGAGATTATCTTCGTTATTGGCACAGGCGATGCAGAAGGAATCAGCGCTGAGTATCTTACGAAAAGATAGCGAGGTGCGGGTGAGCCAGTAATCCTGTTTGGCGGGATCATCTGCGATGCTGAAATCTATGGAATGCTGGAAATCATGACGGAAATGCACGTTATTATCCTGATCGCTGAAGATATTTTTGAGAATGTCTTGATAAACGAAATCTGCTATTTGAGAACCCTGCATCCTCTGCTGCATGGCAGCTTCAATAATACGGTTCAATTTTGCATCATTATAATCTGAGGAAACGAATTCGCGACGAAGCAGGGGAGCAGTGGAAATGAGTTCATCTTCTTTATAAAAGAAGCGAGGTGCCCGTCTGCCAGTTTGACAGAGCAATTCATAAGGACTTCCTTTATATAAAGCCGAAACGTCTTCTACCCGCAGGTTAGGACTTTTGCCCAGCAGGGTTATCTCATCTCCTGCCTGGGCATTCAAAGTTGCAGTGAGATCAATAGCTATCATATCCATAGATACTTTGCCGATCACGGGCAGAATAGCTTTCTTATGCAGCACCTTGCCAAGATTGGATAGCAGATAATCATATCCATCTGCATAACCTACAGGGATAATGGCATAATTGAGATCATGTTTGCATTTATAGGTGAGGTTATAGCCGATATAGTCACCTTTTCGGGCAGTTTTTATCTGCGATATCCTGCTCTTGAATTTAAGTACTGGTTGCAGATCGATGACATTTCTTTGGGAATTATCAGTATAAAACCCATAAGTGAGAGCTCCGAAGCGGACAAGATTGCCGGGCGAATCTGTGAGATTGATAATTGCACTGCTATTGGCAGAATGGATATATTCCGGCAGTTCAGGCAGCGAATCAAGGAATTTCTGGAATAGACTTATCTGAAATTGCGAATACTCCTGATCATTTTCTGCTGCAGCAAAGTGAGTGAATATCCCCTGGATATTTATATTGGGCAAAGATTTACAAAGTTCATATAATTCATTAGCCTGAGAAAGCTCAGCACCACTGCGTCCCATGCCGGTATCAATATTGAGATGAACAGGATAATTCTTTGAAGCCAGTTCATTAAGTGCTGAGGCAAACTCGTGATCAGAGATCGTGGGCATCAGCGAATTTTCCAGGATATAGGGTATTTCTGACAGTAGTGAAGGAGATAAGATGAGTATCGGTTCCTTGATGCCGTAATATCTTAGCAGAGCACCTTCATCTGCATTGGCAACGCCCAGAAAGGCTGCACCATAATCCAGGGCAGTTCGGGCGATTTCCAGAGCTCCATGACCATAGGCATCAGCTTTTACGATTTGCATGATCCTGGTTTGAGGTGAAATTCTATCTGCGAGAGCTTTGAAATTATGCTGGTAGGCATCAAGATCGATTTCTACCCAGGAGCGGAATTCGTGAGTCGTGAGTCGTGAATCGTTAGTCGGGGGACGTGAATCGTGAGTTGTGAGTCGTGAGTCGTGGTTGTAATTCATAATTTAGAAGAATTTAGCAGCGATATTTGCCAGTTGGGAGCGTTCACCTTTGAGCAGGGTGAAGTGTCCGACTATTTTTTCATTTTTAAGTTTTTCGCAGGCGATGCTTAAGCCGTTTGAACCGCTGTCAAGGTAGGGGATATCTATCTGATAAGGGTCGCCTGTGATGACCACCTTAGTGCCTTCACCGGCGCGGGTGATGATGGTTTTCATCTCATGGGGAGTAAGATTCTGGGCTTCATCTATAATGATAAACTGATTAGGCAGGCTGCGTCCGCGGATATAGGTGAGAGGTTCCAGTTCGATAAAGCCGAAATCCAGATAGTCATTAAGAGAAGGTTTCTTTTTGCCAAAAATGCGACCATTGGCTTTGGATTCTTCTTCAGATTTTGTGGTGAGCAGGATTTCCATATTATCATATATGGGTTGCATCCAGGGATTAAATTTTTCTGCTTTAGTGCCAGGCAGATAGCCAAGGTCTTTTCCCAGTGGGAATACAGGACGTGAAACCACCAGACGGGTGTAAAGGTCTTTTTCAACTACCTGATTAAGTCCTGCTGCCAGGGCAATAAGAGTTTTTCCTGTACCTGCTTTTCCGATCAGGCTCACAAGCTTAATCTCGGGATCAAGCAGTAGCTCAAATGCCATTGCCTGCTCAGGATTACGGGCAGTGATACCAAATAGCTCCTGATCCTGATAGAAAGTAGGTGGATAAAAGGAATCTGTATCGCAGTTGTAACGAGCAATTTCGATAATGTCCGGCTGATCTTCTGGATGATGCACTAATTTCAGGAATTGGTTAGGAACAAAATTGCCGTATTTGTTTTTAAGGACCTTCTTATTTCGAAAGGTTTCTATCAGCTCAAGATCACATTCCAGAACAGAGAAGCCTTCGTATAATTCATTGAAATTTATCTTTTCCGTTTCATAATTTTCTGCCTTTAAGCCCACAGCATCAGCTTTGATGCGGACATTGGCATCTTTGGAGACGAGTATTACCGGAGTATCAGGATTCTCTTTATGAAGGAAAAGGGCGGTGCCGATGATAAGATTATCATTATTATCCGTGATCAGGATTTCTTTGGCAGTTTCTGAAATATAGCGGCTGAGTACTACACGGATAGTGCCACCATTTTCTGTTTTAACGCCATCCTGAAGGCTGCCGGTATTACGCAGATCATCAAGCAGTCTGCCTATTTGACGGGCATTTCTGCCTTTCTCATCAAGACCTTTTTTGAAATTATCTATCTCCTCTATTACTGTGATGGGAACAACAATCTGATTATCTTCAAAGGCAAAGAGCGCATCCGGATTGTGGATGAGCACATTTGTGTCGAGAACATATATTTTCTTCATTTAGTACTCCTGAGAAAAGATTAAAAGTGCTGGTTTTTTTGTCAATTTAAGACTTTAATTATAGAACACGGATTGGGCGGATTACGCGGATTTACACTGATAATGTAATGTAAGATATTTTTAACCGCTGAAGTCGCGAAATGACGCTAAAGAATGTGATGTAAGAATTTTCACCACAGAGTTCAGTAAAGTGTATCATTTAAACTCGAAAACTTAACAATTATCTTCTGAATCAGGATTTACAGGATTAAATAAATTAACAGGATTGCCCCCTTCCTAACTTCTTTTCTTAATCCTGAAAATATCCCAAATCCTGTAAATCCTGATTCAGAAGATTTCTTGAAAATCATGATTGAAGATTGATTAATAAAATATTCGACGGATAGTGTTATACTTATGATTGTGCTATTAAATAATATCAAGGCTTAAAAGAGGGATTATGAAGAGGATATTTGTAATATTTATATTTGTGCTATCAGTATATGTGTATGGCAGTCAGTTTCAGATTTTGCAAGAGCCTGCTGAGATTACTATGCACGCCGGGTTTGTGAATCTGCCGGATGGTGACCGTTATGATATCAATGGTGATCTTTGCGGAATGCTGATCGTGCGGACAGGGATTGAGGAAATGAATATAGACAGTCCCATGCGTAACCGGCAGATCAATAAAGCAGGCGAATACTGGGTGGTTCTATCACCTGGAGCTGCTTATGTGGATTTGAAGAAAGTGGATTATGCGACATTAATGGTAGATTTCCGGCAGTCTATCAATAGAATAGAATCCGGTAAGGTTTATGAGATGACAATTGACGGGGATGGGGGAGGTGAGTTTGTTACTATTTCTATAATCGCTGAGCCGGAAGGAGCTGAAAAGTGGTTGGATGGTGAATTACTGGGAATTGCAGCGAGCTATCCAGTCAAGAAAGGTGAGCATCAGTTAAAGATAAAGCAGGAAGGCTATAAATCTTATAGTGCCACAATCACGGTTGATGAAGATAATGTACTTTTTAAAGATATTGAGCTGGATAGGCAGCGCCCTGTGATGATCACTATCACCAGCGAACCGCAGGGTGCAGAGCTGTATCTGGATGGAGTCAAAGAAGGCGAAACCAATATTCAGCCTTTCCGCTTTCCCCAGGAATACGAGCTGCGGCTGGTCTTAGATAAATATGACACAATAGAAGAAAAAATAATTGTGCAGGAAACCGGTAGTAATACCTGGCATTATGATCTGGTGAAGGTAACATCCATATTATCAATTGACGTCACTCCCGCAGCAGCAGATATATTTATCAATAATCAAAAGCTGACTGGCAAAAGTAAAGAAGTATCGGCTGGGCAGTATTTGATCGAGGTATCCTGTGATGGCTGGTATCCTGAAAGCAGGAATATCATAATCGAAAAAGGAAGCGATAAAAGAGAAAGCTTTACGCTTATTCAGAAAACCGGCAGTCTGCAGGTAACAGTAAGTCCCATGGAAGCAGAAAGCATTTTGAAGAGAAGAGGCAGCGAAATCAAAAATTGGACTGGCTCGCAATACCTGGATGATCTGCCTGTAGGTGAATATGAACTTACCACGAGTTTGAGCAGCTATCAAACGGAAAGCAGCAAAATTATAATCAAAGAAAAAGAAATATCAACAGCAAAGGTAAACCTTATTCCCGGACGTAGTAAACCGCCAATTTCCAGCAGCAATGTGGAGATGGTTTTTGTGGAAGGCGGTACTTTTCAGATGGGATCAAATGATGGTGGTAGTGATGAAAAACCTGTACACCGTGTGACTGTGAGTGATTTTTATATTGGGAAGTATGAAGTAACTCAAGAGCTTTATGAATCTGTGATGGGTAAGAATCCTTCTCATTTCAAGGGATCAGGTAAAGATGCACCAATAGAAAAGGTTAGCTGGTATGATGCGGTGGAATTTTGCAATAAACTGAGTGATAAAGAAGGACTCAGTCGTTGTTATACAGGCTCTGGGAAAAACATAGATTGTGACTTTAATGCTAATGGCTACAGGTTGCCAACAGAAGCTGAATGGGAATATGCTGCCCGAGGAGGTAATGGAAGCAAAGGTTATAAATATTCTGGGAGCGATGACATTGGAAGCGTTGCATGGTATAGTAGTAACTCTGGAAGTAAAACTCATAGTGTTGGTGGTAAAAAAGCTAATGAGATGGGTATTTACGATATTAGTGGAAACGTGTGGGAATGGTGCTGGGACTGGTATGGTGATTATAGTAGTGGTTCGCAGAAGAATCCGAGGGGATCATCATCGGGCGCTAGCCGTGTGCTTCGGGGTGGTAGCTGGAACGGCGATGCCAGTAGCTGTCGTTCAGCTAATCGCAGTTGCGGCAGTCCTGGCAGCAGCTTCGACTACCTCCTCGGCTTCCGCTTAGCCTGCAGTTCTAAATAGAGTTCTTTCTTTCTTTGAGCTATAAAAGAAAGAAATTTTTCAATGTAATGGAGATAAAGGGCGGAGCGGTAGCGGAGAGCGGAGCGTACCTTTACGTAATGGAATGGATAAATTTCGAGCAGGGTTAACGCGTAAGTTATTGAGTTAAGATATCGTACTCGATAGATTGACTTAAGAAGTAGGGGGGGGGGGGACGTTAGTCGTTCTTAAGTCGATCTGATGAGTACATCATCTCAACTCAATAACTTAGTCGGGGGAAAGTGTCTGAATCAGGATTAACCGGATTAAGAAAAGAAGTTAGAAGATGGTAATCCTGTTAATCCTGATTCATAAAAGAGGAGGGTTATGTGCAGTTTATGCTTTATTTGATACCAGTAGATGACAATGGTAGAGCTTTGGAGGAGATGAATGTTTTTTTGCGTAGTCATCGTATATTAGAGGAGCAGCATGAATTAGTATCAGGTAAAAATGGGACATCTTGGCATTTTTGTTTGAAATATCTGGAATATGGAGTTAGAGATAATAGCAATCGGACTAAAAAGGTAAAAGTAGATTATCGAAAATTACTTGATGATAAGACATTTATGCGTTTTTCAGTTTTTCGGGAGTTGCGGAAACAGATAGCGAGGGAAGAAGCTATACCCGCGTATGCGGTGTTTTTGGATGAGGAATTAGCAGAAATATCTAAAATAGAGGAATTGAGTATAGCCAAGATAAAGGGTATAAAGGGAATAGGTGAGATGAAGATCAAGAAATATGGTGAGAGAATATTAGGGATGTATAAAGAGAGAGGAGTTGAAAAAGATGCACAGAGTGGGAAATCTGATTGAGCAGATAGCCGAGCCGGAGAATTTGCGGATTGCTTTTTATAAAGCCATGAGAGGGAAGCGGGAGAAACAGGATGTAAGGGATTTTCAGGGCAATCTGGAGAACAATCTTTCTATGATTCACCGGCAGATATTAGATGGAGAACTGGAAATTGGGGATTACCATTATTTTAAGATATATGATCCCAAGGAAAGAATGATTTGTGCAGCAGCATTTAGAGAAAGAGTGATACATCAGGCAATAATGAATATCTGTGATGAATATTTTGAGAGTTTTCAAATAAGCAATAGTTATGCTACACGTAGAGGGAAGGGTACGCATTTAGCAATAGAAAGAGCACTTGAAAATAGCAAGGAGAAAGGTATATTTCTTAAACTGGATATCAGGAAATACTTTGATAGTATTGATCATGAGATATTGAAAATGATATTAAGGCGTAGATTTAAGGATGGTTATTTATTGCAGATATTTGATAAGATAATAGACAGCTATACCACAGAGTCAGGGAAAGGAGTTCCTATTGGAAATCTAACCAGTCAGTATTTTGCTAATTATTATCTGGCATATTTGGATCATTACATAAAAGAGGAACTTAGAGTAAAGCACTATGTGAGATATATGGATGATATGGTTTTATGGGATAATGACAAGGCAGTTTTAAAATCTAATTTAGGCAAAATTGATAAATATTTAGGTGAAAAATTAAAATTAGAAATGAAGCCCATAGTCTTAAATTATACGGAAAAGGGCTTACCATTTCTGGGCTATAGAATATATCCGAAAGGATTAAGACTCAATAATAGAAGCAGGAAACGTTTTATCAGAAAAGCACAATTATATTCCATGAATCTGGGAAATGGAGAATGGTCAGATAGAGATTATCAAAGACATATTCTCCCGTTAATTGATTTTGTCTCTAAAGCTGATACTTATAATTTAAGAGTATCTGTGTTTTATAAGGGTATTAACTGATGGGCTCTAACCGTGTGAATCGGGGTGGTAGCTGGAACAACAATGCCAGTAACTGTCG
>JAVCCT010000334.1 GCA_030765325.1 Candidatus Stygibacter frigidus
GAAAACATGGACAAAGCAATGAAGAAATTTTTTACTGATCTGGTAGAAGCCCCGAGTCCATCAGGATTTGAGCAGCCAGCTCAGGAAGTCTATCGCAAATTTATAGGCAAATATGCTGATGAAGTGAACACGGATGTGCATGGTAATGTGATCGCACTTAAGAAAGGTAAGGGAGACCTGCGCCTGATGATAGTGGGACATGCTGATGAGATAGGTCTTATGATCACTTATATTGATGATAATGGATTCATTCATTTTTCACCAATTGGTGGAGTGGATGTGGCATTACTACCGGGCAGCCGGGTGAATATTTATCATGAAGGGAATCTGGTGCGGGGAGTGATTGGCAGAAAAGCTATTCATCTTTTGAAACCGGAAGAGCGCAAAGATGCTCCTAAACTGGAAGGATTGTGGATAGATATCGGTGCAGCTAATCGTAAAGAAGCAGAAAAAAGAGTTGGAATCGGTGATCCAATCACATTTAGTCCTGGTTTGGAATACCTTCAGGGTGATATAATCACCAGTAAGGCAACAGATAATAAGGCAGGCGTATTTATAGTTGCAGCCGTGATGAAAGAACTGGCAAAAGAAGAAATCGACTTCAATTTATATTCAGTATCAGCTGTGCAGGAAGAAGTGGGATTACGAGGAGCTCGCACATCAGCTTATGGCATAGATCCTCATGTGGGGATAGCGATTGACGTAACTCATGCAACAGATTTTCCGGGCAATAATAAAAATACCCTGGGAGATATCAGATTAGGCAAAGGTCCTGTAATTTCTGTGGGCTGCAATATAAATCCGGAAGTATTTAAATTATTGAAGCAGGCAGGCGATAACGCAAAGGTGGCATATCAGATAGAAGCAGCTCCAAGAGCAACTGGAACAGACGCCAATGCTATTCAGGTAAGCCGTTCTGGAGTAGCAGCCGGTTTGATAAGTATCCCTAATCGATATATGCATACTCAGAATGAAGTGATCCATCTTCAGGATCTGGCAGCAGCAGGTAAACTATTAGCAGAATTTGCCAGAATGATAAGTTCAAAGACTAACTTTATTCCTGGAATGTAATAAGATATTACGAGGCTCTCTGGTTAAGCAGGGAGCCTCTTTTTATTGAAAATGAATTAAAAGACGAGAAAATATATTTGACATATTTACCCTGTTTTGATTAAAATTAATTAACTTAGTTGACAAAAAAATGAAGATAAAAAAAATAAATAAAAAAAGCTGAGATATATCAGGAGGAACGAGATGGATTTTCTCGATACCATAAAAAAGGTAAGCAGTGGATTTGAAAGAATCGAAGATCATCCTTTGACAAGAATGACTACAGACGAGCAGGAGAGATATATAAAAGGGCTTGCTCTATACGCAAACATAGACTTAGAGATCACAACAGAAGATATAAATTATCTGGGCATGTTCATTGCTTCGGCAAATCAATCTTATGAGAAGATCAGTGAATATAAAGAATTTGCTGAGAATCCTGATGAGAAAGAGATGGAGAAGATAATACTGTGGCTGCGCAGCAGTGATTATATCGACCAGTTTATCTGTGATATGCTGAGAAAATATCGTCATCAGAAACCTAATCAGCGAGAAGAAGAAATGATAGGTGAGATCAGTATCATGGCAGGTTATAGTGCAATAGAATTAGCCTGGCTGCTGACATTGATCATTGAACCGGATAACAGGAATATTAATAACTATCTGGAAAGCTGTTCACCAAAACTGATGAAAAGACTGCCTGATATTTTGAAGTCACTCGGCTACACTAATGCAGATCATTTGATTGAGAAATACTTTAATTCATGTAAGCAATTACTTGATATATTTGATGATAGTCACTTTGATATTACAAAGGAAGTTTTTGATAAGGATATACGGGAAGACCTTAATAATCATCTTTTTGATTCTGGATCTGTGCAGGAAGTGGTTAGGATAGAATGGAAACGAGCAGTTTTTGAAAAGAAGACTATTCGTAAAGGTGATGAATTATTTTCTATTCGTTTGGTGGAAGCTCAAACCTTTCTTGACATGCTGATAGAACCAAAGAGTAAATCCAAGGCTCAAACCCAAAGATACAGTTATATTGCTGATAACAGGGATAAAATGAGCATCATGATATTTGATGATGAGATGCTATCCGTCCACCAGAAGGATCAGGATGAGCGTAATTTTTATCCAGTAGGCGTGTTGTATGATCCCAGAGAAGAACCGAATAAAGTACTTAAATGGGCTCTTGATCATGAATATATCACGAAAGAGATAGCTAAAAAGAGATATTCCAGGCTTTTAGACTAATAAAATAGTAACTATAAATATCAATCCCATCATATTTTGATGGGATTATTTTTTTACGTGAGTAAGGCAATCCTGACTATCAATGTCAAAGAAGTGTACCTTTTTCATATCAAGGCTAATCTTCAGATCCTGCTCAACCTGGGGTAATTTTTTGGGGTCTAATCTGGCGATCAGGGTTGAATCTCCCGTAGAAAGATGAACCACATATTCATTACCCATAGGTTCCACAACGTCACATAATACCGTAA
>JAVCCT010000059.1 GCA_030765325.1 Candidatus Stygibacter frigidus
ATGATCTCTATTGTATCATCTATATCAGTTTTAAAATTACTAAATGATTCCTTAAGCGGATTCTCAGCAATATCAAAAATCTGCTGCTCAGCTTCATCAAGTATCTTATCCACATCCTCTTCTGCTCTGTAACTCACTTCTATAATGTTATTAGCTGCTGTGATCAATTGTCTCAAAGTTGATTTATCGCGGATAATTTTAACGTGATCTTTGATATTGGCACCACTCAATACTACACTGGTAAGTTTATTAATAAACTCAAATCCACCAACTTTCTCAAAATCGTTATTCTTCTTCAGTTCATCTGTGAGGGTGATCACATCTATTTCTATACTCTGCTCAAAAAGGCGTTTCATTGCTCTGAAAATAGATTTGTGACTATTACGATAAAAGTCCTTATCTGAAACGAGAGTCATTGTGAAACTCACATTATATGAGTCTATCAGCATGGCAGAAAGTACTGCTGCTTCAGCATTAGGATCATTGGGTAATTGCTTCTCTATATAAGCATTCTGGTTTTTTCTATCACTCTTTTCCTGGTTAAATTCTGCCATCTCTCCCTTCTTATCTTTGTTTTGACGGTAACATGAAATATTGATCGCGAACTTTCTGCAGATCTTCCCACGTGGGTTTGCGATATTCGCTGAATCGCAATACTGCTGCGGGATGATAGGTCACATAAGCAGGAATACCATTTAATATATGAGCTGTAAGCCGTAACCTACCCAATGATGTTGTTGTATTCAATAATGCCTGAGCAGCAATTCTACCTAAAAACAGAAATATCTGGGGTTGGATTATTTCGATTTGTTCCTGCAAATAAGGCATACAAGCTTCCATTTCTACTGGATGAGGGTCTCTATTTCCTGGCGGACGGCATTTTACTATATTGGCAATATAGATTTCCTCACGAGTTAGATTGATAGCTTTCAATTGCCTATCCAGCAGTTGACCTGCTTTACCCACAAAAGCTTGTCCTGATTTATTTTCTTCAGCACCTGGAGCTTCTCCTATCACCATCAATTTGGCATCAGCATTGCCCTGACCATATACAAGCTTTATTCTGCCCTGGTGTAATTCACATTTTTGACAGTCGGCATATTTCTCGCTTAATTCCTGCAATAATAGTTTCTTGCTTTCCAGAAGATCATTGTCAGCAAATTCCTGATCTATTGGTATGCTTTTAATAAAAATATCCTGAACCCCTGCAATTTTCAGGAATTCAAGATATTGATTTAGCGCTTTCACAGACATAATTGTCTGCTCTATTCAAATGGGTTAATTGTTTCTTCTTCTTCTTCTGGAATCTCCGGCATGTCTGCCAAATAATCGGGAATAATATTCTCAGCTACATGCACTAAAGCTGTTTCTGTAATTTTCCCTTCAAACTGTTTCTTGATTATATCTGGAAGATTTGACAATCTTGCCACTTCCAGATTTGCCAGCATCAGGAAAAGGTAAGTCATGTTATTATCTTCCAAAAACTTCTCCACATTCGGATTAAGCATTTTCACTCCTGTAATAATTTTCTTTTATTTCTTTATATCTTTCCACACGCAGCTTCTCTGCTCGTATTATCTTTTCTATATCACTCACTGCCGCATTAAGATCATCATTGATCACCAAATAATCAAACCTTTTTATCAATGCAATTTCCCTGGCAGCATTTTCCATTCTCAATTCGATAGTTGCCTGGTCATCCGTTCCACGCTTCTCTAAACGCTTTCGCAATACCTCCTGGGTAGGAGGTAATAAAAACACTGAAACACACTCTACCCCACTATCAAGGATATTAAGTGCACCATGAACGTCAATATCAAGGATGATATTATTACCTTTCGCTAATTGATCAGCAATAAACTCTTTTGATGTACCATACCACTTGCCATGCACCAAAGCGCTCTCGATGAAAACACCCGCTTGTCGCTTCTTTAGAAATTCTGCCTTATCCAGAAAAAAATAGTCTACTCCATCCTTCTCATCTCCCCGCACTTTGCGCGTGGTAAATGAAATTGAATAGACAAATTCTTTGTATCTTGATAACACTTCATCACAGATAGTGGATTTTCCTCCACCAGATGGTGCTATCAGGATCAGCAGATACGGCTTATGTTCATAGGGCATATAGTTTAGTCAATCAGCTTGGCGTAATCCGCAGCACTTAATAAATTCTTTTTCTCGTCGAGATTGGTTAATTTGATCTTGATCATCCAGCCATCACCAAAGGCGTCTTTACTCACCATCTCTGGCATATCTTCCAGATCCTCATTGATCTCAATAACTTCTCCTGATAAGGGTGCTTTGATATCTTCCACTGCTTTTACGGCTTCCACGCTGCCAAATGCCTCTCCAGCTTTCACTTCATCGCCTTCTTCTGGTAATTCCACAAAGACGATCTCTCCAAGCTCTTTGGCTGCATATTCTGTGATGCCAATATAAGCTTCATCGCCTTCTATCTTTACCCACTCATGGCTTTCAGTATAATACAATTCCTGTTTTACCATAATTACCTCCATACTATATCTTTTTTTACTAACTTTTTCCGCTCGTAAACCACTGTCAAGCAATATCAATTCTTTATTTCTGTTGTAGCTCTCATACTCTGTTAAATTAGCTGAATATTTATTTTATTTATATGCAGAAAAAGCCTTAAATCTCATTTAAAGGCAAGCTCATATTTAAAACCACCCAACCTGATCTATATATAGCACTTTATTTCACCATGAAACTTTTCTTCAATTATTTTCCTAGCTAATGTTAAAACCAATCCTGAATTATTTCTTTTATCTTTGGTTGAAAAAAATTGATCAAAAATATTTTGCAGCACATCATCAGGAATAAAAGGACCATTATCGATGAATTCCAAATTAAAAACTGTTTCAAATTTTTCCATATCTTTTAGCAAATTCTCCATCTGCGATAGCGATTCAGATGGATTTGCAAGCATGATTTCATCAATTTCTGATAAAATTTGCTTAGTATCTTTATTGTTCTCTTTCATGACATAAAAAAAATGAGAATGAATTTTACTGTCAAGGGATAAAATTAATATTTGGGATCCCCCTTTTGAGACTGTTCAACATCATGCCACCCCCTGTAATAACTTACGCTTCATAATATCAATAATATTGCACACTTTCAGGTTTTCTTGACAAAT
>JAVCCT010000320.1 GCA_030765325.1 Candidatus Stygibacter frigidus
AGCGACTGTTTTGTATCTTTGGAACTAACTAAATCCGGGGGTATCGAAATCGATCTTAGAAGCAAGGTTGAAGTACTTTATGGTGAAAATATCCGCCAGGAATGCCTGAAAGTTCTTAAATTTTATAATATCAAAAATTGTAAGTTAGCAGTAGAAGACAGCGGTGCTTTGAATTTTGTAATTCAGGCACGGCTGGAAGCGGCGATTCGAGAAATTATCGCTACTGATAAAGAATATCTGCCAGAGATGCTGCCGCAAAACCTTTATAGTACAAAAAAAGACCGCTATCGCAGAAGCAGATTATATCTGCCTGGTAACACGCCCAAACTGGCGATAAATGCTGGTCTTCATAAACCTGACGGGGTCATCCTTGATCTGGAAGATTCTGTAGCTCCAGCAAAAAAATATGAAACCCGCTTCCTGGTGCGTAATACACTAAGGGCTCTTGATTTTTATGGAGCTGAAAGAATGGTGAGAATTAATCAAATTCCTGCTGGACTTGAAGATCTGAAATACTTATTACCTCATAACGTAAATCTGATACTAATACCTAAATGTGAAGATCCTGAACAAATTAAAGTTCTGGAAGAAGTGATCGGAGAAATGAAAGACAAATTTCATCTGAAGCATCCAATCTGGTTGATGCCTATTATCGAGAGTGCTCTGGGTGTGATAAAAGCCTATGAAATCGCAATTGCTTCGCCTTACATAGTCGGAATGGCAATAGGGCTGGAAGATTATACTGCAGATTTAGGCACTCAGCGCACACTGGAAGGTAATGAAACATTCTTTGCCCGTTGTCAGGTTGTTAATGCTGCCAGGGCAGCAGGAATTCAACCCATAGATAGCGTGTTTAGCGATGTGTCTGATATGGAAGCACTGGCAGTAAATGTGCAGAAATCCAAACAACTCGGCTTTGATGGTATGGGCTGCATTCATCCGCGCCAGATACCTGTAATCCATGATAATTTTGCACCCGATGAAAATGAAATTGATAAAGCTAAAAAAATTGTAAATGCCTTTATAATTGCTGAGGAACAGGGAATGGGGGTAGTATCATTAGGTTCTAAGATGATAGATCCTCCAGTAGTGAAACGTGCTCAGCGCACAATTGATATCGCATTAAAGCTTCATAAGATAGACGCAAACTGGCGTGATGAATTTCTGAAGGAGGATTAAAGATGGCAGCCGAATTAGTTAAAAACTTTGTAGGACGCACAGTTCCAACTGAAGTAAATGGTAAGAAAGAAGTTCCCTATCTGGGTAATGGTAAATATAGACCAGAAGGTCGCCGTTATGGTCCGCCTTTAGTTTGTGCAGCAGATTATCCATCTGATGGAAATAAAGTGGTCCCTAATTTAAAAGAAGCATTACAGGCTGCCGGACTGAAAGATGGTATGGTCATCAGCACTCATCATCATCTGCGTAATGGCGACCTTGTGGCAAATGAAGTATTCAAAATAGCCAGTGAAATGGGGATCAAAGACCTGGTCTGGTTCCCTTCGGCTTCATTCCCCTGCCATGCCGAGGTCATAAAATATTTGGATGATGGCACTATCCATCATATTGAAGGCAGTATGAATGGACCTTTAGGCAGATACTGTTCTGAGGGTAAGATGCGTGGAACAGCGATTTTGCGATCACATGGAGGACGCTATCAGGCTGTGGAAGATGGCGAAGTTGTTATTGACATTGCCGTGTTGGCAGCTCCTGAAGCCGATCCATTTGGTAATGCTAATGGCTTGCATGGACCTTCTGCCTGCGGAGGATTGGGGTTTGGACTGGCAGATAGTCAATATGCCCATAAATCAATAATTGTAACCGATAATCTGGTGCCATTCCCTTGCATACCAATGCAGCTTCATGGTAATTACATTGATTATGTGGTTGTAGTAGATAAAATAGGTATCCCTGAAATGATAGTGAGTGGAACCACTCAGATAACTAAAAGTCCTGACCGGCTCTTAATAGCAGAACTCACGGCAAAATTCTGTGAAGCAGCGGGACTGATCTATGATGGTTTCTGTTTTCAGGCAGGAGCTGGTGGAACTTCGCTTTCTATTGGGATATATATCCATGAGATATTAAAGAGAAAAGGCTGGAGAGCTCGCTGGTCAATAGGTGGCACCACGAAATACAGTACAAGAATGCTTGAAGAAGGCTCTTTAGAATATATGCTAGATGGACAGACCTTTGATCATAATGCCGTAAAATCAATGGATGAAAATGATAACCATTATGCAATATCAGTATTTCACACTTATGATTATCACAGCAAAGGATTTTATCTTTCCATGATGGATGTGGTGGTATTGGGAGCCACTGAGGTAGATGTTAATTTTAATGGCAACGTGGTAACACATTCAGATGGGCTGCTACTACATGGAATTGGAGGGTGGCAGAATTGTTTATTTGCAAAATGCACAATTTTACCAATTCCACTGTTCCGTAACCGCATGCCGGTTATCTTAGATCAGGTAACTACTTTAGTGGGACCTGGCAGTATGGTGGATGTGATAGTCACTGAGCGTGGAATTGCAATCAATCCGCAAAGAAAGGATTTGATAGATGCCACCAAACATTCCGGTTTACCGATAAAGACAATTGAGCAATTGAAAGCAGAAGCAGAAGCAATTTGCGGAAAGCCTGCTAAACCGGAACTGGAAGACGAAATCGTTGCCATTATCAAATGGGTAGATGGCACCGTGATAGATAGTGTAAGAAAAGTAAAAACTAAATAAAACATGGAGGACACAATGGCTAAAAGAACCGTTGTAACAATGCCCGGAGATGGCATAGGCAAGACAGTATTACCCGAAGCAGTACGCGTTTTGGAAGCAGTAGGATTTGAAGCAGAATATG
>JAVCCT010000146.1 GCA_030765325.1 Candidatus Stygibacter frigidus
ATGAATCAGTTTCAGAAAAGTTAATTGGAGGAATATATGGATTATTTTTTAACAGAGGAGCAGCTTGAATTGCAGGAACTGGCAAGACAGATCGCGGAAGAAAAGATCAAGCCCGTTAGAGCAAAATATGATGAAGATAATAAATTTCCCCACGAAATAGTGGAAGTTTTTCGCCAGACAGATCTCTATGCCGTATTGGTTCCAGAAGAATATGGTGGTATTAGTGGTAAAGTAGTGGATCTGTCAATAGTAATGGAAGAGCTGAGCAGAGTATGCGGTGGTATTGCTCTGGCATTTGGTGGCTCAGGTCTGGGAATGGACCCCATTTTACTATCTGGTACAGAAGAACAGAAGCAGAAATGGCTACCCCTGATAGCTTCAGGAGAAAAACTCGCTGCTTTTGCACTCACAGAAGCAAATGCCGGCTCTGATGCTGGCGGAATTGAAACTACTGCCGATCGCGATGGTGATTTCTATACTCTTAATGGCACCAAGCAGTGGATCACAGGCGGCGGAGAAGCTGATCTTTACACGGTTTTTGCTATGACCAATAAAGCCAAAGGACCTCGCGGTGCTTCCTGCTTTATCGTGGAA
Source organism: Candidatus Stygibacter frigidus (assembly GCA_030765325.1). GTDB lineage: Bacteria > Cloacimonadota > Cloacimonadia > Cloacimonadales > TCS61 > Stygibacter > Stygibacter frigidus. Next base: position 595 of record JAVCCT010000146.1, read on the forward strand.
AAAGGCATGGAAGGATTCAGCTTTGGTAAAAAAGAAGACAAAATGGGTATCCGCGGTTCCAGCACTACTGAGCTGATCATGGATAATGTAAAAGTCCCTGTAGATTACCGCATTGGTCGCGAAGGCACAGGATTTATGACTGCTATGAAAACATTTGATGTCTCTCGTCCCATGGTAGGTTCTCAGGCGGTAGGTATTGCTCAGGGTGCCTATGAAGAAGCAGCTCGCTATGCCAAGCAGCGTAAGCAGTTCGGCAAACCTATTGCCTCGTTTCAGGCTATCCAGTTCATGCTCGCAGATATGGCTACTCAAATCGAAGCTGCCAGAGCACTTATTCGTCAAACTGGCAGAATGATTGATAGTGGCAGTAAAAAATTCTCCAAAGAATCTGCCATGTGCAAAGTTTTTGCCAGTGATGTGGCAATGAAGGTTACTGTTGATGCTGTGCAGATTTTAGCTGGATATGGCTATATGAAAGAATATCCCGTAGAAAAAATGATGCGTGATGCCAAAATTACGCAGATATATGAAGGTACAAACCAGGTACAGCGCAATATCATTGCTTCCAATCTATTGAAAGAGTTTTGAGAAGGGAGACGGGAGGCGTGGGATGTGAATCGTGAGTCGAAAATACCCAGACCAGGGATGGTCTGGATACAACGACTAACCTCTCACTAACTAAATGGATACATTTTCAATAATCTTGATCGCTCTTAGTCTGGCGATGGATGCTTTTGCAGTATCTATCACTGCCGGACTCACGATTGAAAAAAAGCATTTTTCTCATGGCATCAGAATTGCACTTTATTTTGGTTTATTTCAGGGAATTATGCCCCTGCTGGGCTGGTTACTTGCTGCTGCACTTGGTGATATTGTCAGTGCTTTTCAGCATTACATTGCCTTCTTTATTCTGGCAGCGATCGGGATTAAAATGATCGTTGACAGCAGAAAACCCTGCTCTATTCCCAGAAATTTCACCTCTCATAAAACTCTGCTCCTGCTGGCAATTGCCACCAGTATTGATGCCTTTGCTGCGGGAGTAAGTTTCAGGTTCATAGATATCAGCATCATTCAGCCTGTAATTATCATCGGTATTATCACCTTCATCACTTCTCTGGCTGGAGTATATACCGGAAAAGTTACCGGCTGCCTCCTCAAAAGCTATGCTGATATCCTCGGTGGGGTTATTCTCCTGATAATAGCCATTAAAATTCTCCTGACCGGATAACGAACTATCTGGTGAACGGTGATTGGTGAACGGTGATTGGTGAAGAGTGAGTCGTGAGTCGTGAGTCGTGAGTCGGGTGCAACTTGACTGGTTTATGTTTTTCCTAATCACTGTTCACTAATCACCAGTCACTGCTATATGTAAGATTTTAAGCCGCGAACAATTTTAATGTTTTATCAGTGAACAGTGAACGGTTTTCGACTCACAACTCACGTCTCACGATGCGAAGCATTATCCGCGTTTATCAGTGTCATCCGCTAAATCCGTGTTCTATGTGTTTTTTTCGATTCACGTTATCACTATTTCCTTGACTATATTTTCACTAAATAGAATTTAATCCAAAAAACATACTATGGAAACGTAGGAGGCTTCATGAAAAAATATATTGTTTTATTTCTATTTGTAATGATTGCGATCATCCCCGTTTACGCTATCCAATCTCTCACAAGCTATAATGATATGCAATCAAGACAACAAACCCCGTATCTCAGTCATAATGCCGAATGCATAAGCTTTGATGGTCTCATTTGGACACGTAATTACGGTATGAAAGAGTATTTTATTTCTCCATCAATTCCGGATGTAAAAGCATATATGAGCGATCTGAAATCTGATGGTTCTTCTGGACATCATCAATTGATCAGGGTTGATCTCAATCCCACCTCACGCACAGCTCTATCTGAATACAGTGTTAGAATTCCGGAAAATTATCCTTTTGATCATATCAATGTGATGTTACCTCTGGTTTATGCTAATCAATTAAATGTTCCCTGGGAAAGCCTGACTTATGATGCCACCGCAAAACCGGAAAATTCCCGCCCGGAAAACAGGGAATTGATCTATGAAGAAAATTTTGAAGAAGATCTGAGCGACCAGGAATATGTGATCGGGGGAGCTGAACAACCCCATATCCTGCTGCGTAACGTTTCCTGGGGTATATTAGATTGCGAATCCTATGAAGGTAACCAATGCCTCTGGTGTGCAGCTGATCTTTATGATGACGGCTGGTATAATAATCCACTTGACCCCTGCACCCATTATGTTAACTGGATGTGGACCTATTTTACACGTTTACAGACAATTGATGTAACCGTTGCTGAAGACCTGATTTTTGAATGGTATTCTGCTTATGCTGCTGACCCCGCTGGAGAAGGTGACTGGTGTCGTCTTTTCGTGATCGATTATCCCAATACTGACTGGGCAATGGTTAATGAATATAATGGTACTGAACCCTGGACAGATTTCCAGTATGAACTGGAAGGTTTCTCTAATTTTGCCTATTATTTTGAGTTTGAATCTGATGATATGGAATTCGCCGGTGGTGTTTATCTCGATAATATCAGTATTTATAACACGATACCCAATCTCACGGTTGGAGAAAACAGCACAATTGAATATCCCTATAACTACACGATCACAGAACCCCATAAACTCATGATCG
>JAVCCT010000277.1 GCA_030765325.1 Candidatus Stygibacter frigidus
ATCGAGGGGCCATTCCTCAATAAATACTTCAAATACATTACTCGCTTCACTCTCAAATTCCTCATCTATCACAGCCACCACTTTGTAATAATAAGTCATTCCCACTTCCAGCCCCATATCCACATACATCATATCATTTATTATCTCGTCAGTCACCAGTTGATATGGTCCTGCTTCATTTTCTGCTCTACTCAAGCGATATCCGTCCACATTAAGCTCATCATCCCAAACTGATGACCAGTAAATGGCAGCTCCGCCTTCAAATGGATAAGCACCTGTGATCTCCAGGCTATGATGAGTAACTCCTCTTTCCAGAAGCCAGCTATCAGGATCAAATGACACTTCATCTATCATAATATCATTCAGTAAACTCTCTGTCATCGCTATTCCGCCTGCGGCATCTACCAGTAAACTATCTGCTTCTCCGCTCTCATAAGCCACCCAAACAGGTGCTTTACCTTCAAATACAGTATTACTGCTGCTGGTGGTTTTCACATAAGTTCGCAGCTTGGGTATATCATCATAAGGATTCACGAACCAGGCATATTCATAGCTGGGAATTCCACTCCCAAATATCCATTGATCAAAAAACTGTGTATAATCTTCACCTGTAACTTCTTCAACTACTGCCTGAAATTCACTAGTTACCGCATTACCATGCATATAGGTAGCAAAATATTGCTGAAGTATTTCAAAAAACTGTTCATCTCCGGTTTGCATTCTGAGCATATGCAATACTGATCCCGCTTTCTCATATACAGGTGGTGTGAAATAATTATAAAAAGTGGGATTATAAATCGTATAATTGCTACCGCCTGACCAGGAAAGATAATAGCCCTGAATGTCATTTGTCACGTAATCCAGCATCTCGTCATAACCATAAAGCTCTTCAGTCCACAATGCTTCAGAATATACAGCAAAGCCCTCAGAAAGCCATACATGTGGAAAATCTAAAAACGCTACGCAATCACCAAACCACTGATGGGCAAGCTCATGGGCAAACACCATCTCATAGCTATGATTTCCATTCACCAGATAATTCGCCAATGTCACCATCGTCTGATGCTCCATACCAGCGAATATCGTCATTGGAACCACGCAATTGCCAAATTTTTCAAAGGGATATATACCATATATTTCGGAAAAATAATTTATCATCGCAGGAATATTCTCAAAATCTACCTGAGCGTTTGCCAATTGATTCCGCGGACAAAAATGTTGTATTAATAAATCTTCACCATTTGGCAAAGTGCAATCCTGCTCAAATTCCACAAAATTGGAGGCATGAAAACATGCCAGATAAGTTGTCATGGGATTTTCACCTATCCAATGCGTTGTGTTTGTGCCATCTCCATTATTATCAATACCATTGCTGATGCCATTAGCTGCCACCAGCCAGTCATCCCGCAGGGTAATATGCAGATCCACAATTGCTTTATCCCATGGATGATCATAACAGGGCCACCAATAGCGGCTCGCATCAGGATCAGACACGGTGAACACATAGCTATTATTCCAGAACATCCCTCCACCATAACCGGGACTGCTGTCTGGATAACCACTATAACTCACACTGGTAGTAAATTCCTCGCCAATTGACATTTCTCCTAATTCTAAAATTACGAAGTCGCTCGTTACTTCAAAATCTACTGACTCACCATTTACCAGCGCTTCACTAACTGATAAACTCTCGATTTCATAGGCTATTTCAGTAATTACATCTGTTGCCGTCACATGGGCGATCACCGTTCCATCAATATAATGACTGGCAGTATCCACATCAAGATAGAGTTCATACTCTGTAACATCAAATCCATGAGCAGAATCTGCTCTCACACTCTGATAATTTGGTACTTTATCTGACATCTCATTTTGCTGAGGATATCCAAAAATTAAGATTGGTATTAATATAAAAATTATTAACAATATTCTTCTATTCATATTATGCTCCCAGTATATTTCCCGTATCATCAATTCCCCTATCTATCCGTCAAGATAATTTACTCACCAGCTACAAATTAACATTTCTCAATCTATTCACAATTTAATACCGCCCATCTTCCAGAGCAACAAAGCACGTACTCACATTTTAATGTCACTACGTGCTGTGTTGTTCCACCTATAATGATCTTTATTGTATCTAAATAATCGTTATATAGTAAAATAACTGGCTATTTTGTCACTCTCTCGGCATATTAATTGCTGTTGAGTATCAAGAGGCGGTTTTTTGCTTGATTTAGGAATATATCTATGGCAAACTCTTTCCCGTTGGTGAAATAATTTGACACCATAACTCCTATCTATAAAAAGCATCTTTCCCCTGAAAAGGGAAAATAAAAAGGTTATGGCGTTTTGGAGATGAAATATGAGCAAAGTAGCAGTTATTGCTATTGGTGGAAATTCCCTGATCAAACCGGGTCAGCGAGGAACAGTCGAAGAGCAGTTTGAGGCAGTTACCTCTACAGTAGAAAATATCTATAAGATCATTGAGCTTGGTTACAACGTGGTGATCACACATGGAAACGGACCACAGGTGGGCAATATTCTGATCCAGTCAGAAGCCGGCAAGCATCAGGTGCCTTCTCTTCCGCTGCATTATTGTGGAGCTTTTTCTCAAGGTGGCATGGGTTATATGATCCAGCAGGTAGCTCAAAACGTATTTGCCCGGGAAGGTCATCATCAGGATGTAGCCACTATCGTCACTCAGGTGCTGGTTGACTCCAGTGATCCTGCCTTTGAAAATCCCACAAAACCCATAGGTCCTTTTTATGAAAGTATAGAAGAATTGCAGCATCGCATTGATGAACATGGCTGGGTGGTTGTAGAAGATGCCGGCAGGGGTTATCGCCGAGTGGTTGCATCTCCCAAGCCAATCGAAATCATTGAGCAGACAATCATCAAAACGCTTATCAAAGCTGGTGATCTGGTGATCGCCGTAGGTGGTGGTGGCATACCAGTGATCAGAGAAGATGGTGCCCTTCAGGGTATTAGCGCCGTGATAGATAAGGATTTTGCATCATCACTGCTTGCTTCAGAGATCAAAGCAGACCTTTTTATCATCTCCACTGGTGTAGAAAAAGTTGCAATAAATTATAAATCAGAATCCCCACAATGGCTTAATTCTTTGAATATAGAGCAATGTCGGCAGTATTTGGATAATGGAGAATTTGCCAAAGGCAGCATGCTGCCCAAGATAGAAGCATCCTTGAATTTCCTGGAAAATGGCGGCTCAGAAGTGATCATCACCTCCCCAGAAAAACTCTATGATGCAGTAAAAGGCGAAACTGGTACGCATATCACCAGTTAAAAAAAAATAGTACTTGCACCGCTAACGATACTCCAGAAGTTGGGTTAGAACTACGGGCGGTTAGCAAAAACTATCTACACTTTATACCCATAACAGTTCTACTAGTTGAAATGGGGTAAGTTGATTGTCATCTCCGGACTATATTATATATGGCAGCACTTCTAAATTGTGGTTGCTAAAAGTGAATAATTGAGATATATTAGAAAGATAATTATCTATATTATGATGAATAGTAAATAAGAGACTGTTCAACATATTTTGAGGATTTTCACCGTAGGTGATATTTATTTGTAGCCCCAGGTTGGAGCGGAGCGACAATCTGGGGCTTTATAATTTATATTCACCTACCCGTCCCAAACACCGGC
>JAVCCT010000316.1 GCA_030765325.1 Candidatus Stygibacter frigidus
GATAAAATTATACAAAAATTATGCGAGCAAATCAATAAAACAGAAACTATTTACCCAGATACGAATTTGAGGCTTTTTGTAAAATTGGGGTCATCTTAAATTCCATGAGGTCAGGTGTTCTGAACTTTGGCTGCGAAGAAAACTGGCAGGATAATATCACCCAGATGCCCTCTCATTTAGCTGCTGAGAATGGCTCTCTGGAAATGCTCAAACTGCTGGCAGAGCATGGAGCTATTCTCAATAAACCCGATGTCAGAAAGGGCAGAACTCCTCTGCATTACGCTGCTGCTGGTGGATATTTTGATGTAGCAGAATATCTTCTGGAATCTGGGGTTGATTATAACGCCCTTGACACTTATAATATGAACCCGCTTGACCTTGCCAGCAGATATGGATATGAAAATATCCAGTCACTGCTCTTGAAATATGACGCAAAGCCGGTTACAGTCTCTGCTGATTTTCAGGATATTGGTTCTGACGATTGCCGGGTTATCTATACAGGTCATAGCGGCTGGGTAATAGAAACCAGTGAGCACATTCTCATCTTTGATTACTGGAAAAGAACTGATCCACAGGAAGGAGCTACAATTAAATCAGGCTGCCTTACACGTGAATTTCTTGAGGGTGATAAATCTGTCTCATTCCTCGTCTCTCATATCCATTCAGATCATTATGATCCGAGGATTTTTGAATTCGCAGACCTACCCAATGTGGAATACTTTTTCGGGTTTGATCCTAACAGACATGAAGAAATCACCCTTCTCAATGCCCGTGAACCTTTCCTGAGAGATGATTTAGAGATATATCCCATTTATTCTAATGATACTGGAGTTGGCATCCTGGTGGAAGTAGATGGACTGGTTATTTTCCACCCCGGTGATCATGCGAATAGAAATCGTGACCTCAGCGGAGACTATCTCCCCGAAATTGAATATCTTAAATCATTAAATAAAGATATTGACCTGGCATTTATGCCCATCAGCGGATGCAATTTCCGCGATCATGAAGCCGTCAGGATCGGTGTTTATAAAACTCTTGATATCCTCCAGCCAAAATATTTCATGCCCATGCACTCTGGTGGTAATGAAGCCAGATACAGCGAATTTAATCTCCAACTCACCCAGGATGGATATAATCTGGATAAATTCTCAGCCAAAGATCCTGGAGACAGATTCATCTACAGCTATTGATGTAGAATGATATCCCCCACTAAATAGAAGTTTTAAGCTGTACTCTGGGTAAGACTTCTATGAAACAAATAAACAGATATAAACTTGATTTTTGTTAATATTTGTAAGAAAAGTATCAGTTTTTGGATATAATATATTTCATTACATAATAGACAGCTATAAAAGCATAATCTTGATCTCAAGAAATACATCTGACACCAATATTGGGATTAATAGATTTGATGCTGTCAAGAAAGAGATTAACATTAAAGCCTATACACGTTAATAATAAATGGATTATGCGTAAAGATTGTAAATACTTTATGACCCCTTTCTAAAAAGTTGAGGTCAAATCAAAATCATTGAGGTCAGGTGTTCTGAATTTATTTATAATCAAATAAAAAAGGAGAGTTATCGATAAGAATAAAAAATGCAAAAGTATCAACTTCGCAGGACAGTTGTGCCAAAAAACTGCTATATTTCAACAAATAATGTCCAAAACTCCTATAAAAAAAGCTATTTAGTTTCATAGGAGGGCAGACAGTTCATACCAACCTCCGTCTTAAATCAATCTACCGAGTACAGTATCTTAATATTTTTTATTTCAGCAGCAGCATCTTGCGTGTCTGCTCCCAGTCACCTGCTTTAACCTTGGCAAAATATAAACCCGAAGCTACGTTCTCATCTGATTCATTTTTTCCATCCCAGACAATTGAACCTGTTCCTGCTATGCCTGTATAGGTCTTCACGAGCTGTCCTTTGAAATTATAGATGCTCAATACACCTTCTTTCTGCACCGGAATCTGATAGGCGATCACTGTTTCTGGATTGAAAGGATTGGGATAATTAACTAATTCGCTTTGATCAGGTGTGATCACATCATTATAGTCATCAGAATTCATATTATTGAAATAATCCACTGGCAGTATCTGCTCTGTTACACTGTCATCCAGCACAAAACTACGGTTTTCTATATCTTCATATACAGCATCATTTAAATACTTATATTGTTCATTGATCAGTGAACCAGAGGGCAACAGGATATCTATTGTATAGATGCCATCCATATCATCATCCGTCATTATCTCCCCTGGAACAGTCCAGCTATTAAATGAACCGGCTATAGTAACTACCCCCACGGTAGGCACCAGGTTCATATCCACCTGAAAAGTTACAGTGACATCCTGTACACTGCCAGGATCAATAACGTAGTCCGTCTGTCCACTCACATTTCCTTGATCATCAATAGTATATTCCAGGTCAGGTCCATCAATCAGCCAGTACCCCGACTGGGAACCGTCATCTTCTAAAGCACCCCAGGTATGAGTACCATTAGGAATATCTTCCACCAATACAGTCCAGACATGATCTCCTGCAACTTCATCGGGAGCCACGCCATCATCTGTCATCTGATATAATTCCCAATCATTAAAAGAACTCTTGAATTTGATATCCAGATAGTTCTCTGTTCCATCTGTTACCGTAAAAACCACATCGGCAAAAACGCTGGGCATCTCTTCATCATTATACCAGTGATCCACAATATTCTCTCCGGTAACTACTGTGTAAAAACGATTTGCGCCACCACCCGGAAATTCGGAAGTTCCCCAGTTACTATTGATCCTGAATTTGTATTCGCACTCAAATCCCACTTCAAGATCAGTAACAGTCATAGAGTATATTCCGTCTCCATCAAGGTCTTCTCCTATAATGGGACTATCACCCCAGCCATTAAAATTACCTGCCACATCTACAGAATCGATTGCTGGATCAAAATTCCCTAAGGATATCTGATAGTTCATATTTACATTAAATGTCACATCTTCTGCCCATAAAAATAGTGCTCCTACAATTATCAATAAAGTTAATATTCTCTTCATAATCACCTCCATTATTTGCTATATTAGCTTTTTTATCTCTTCGATTATCCAAGATAATCAATTACTCTCTTATTGTCAAATAATAATGATAATATTCCAGGATTACATAAGAAAGTGCCAATGACATTATATACTCAACAGGTAAAAACGGACTTGACTAATTATATGCCGAAGGCATAATATCTCTATTGTCCCTTATAACGCGGAGCGGTATAAGGGGATACAATTAAACAAAATCCTCTCCAGGAGGAGGGGAGCTCGGACCCATTATTAACCCCTCAAATCTGCTATACCTTTATGAGGGGCTACCAAAGAATTATCCCTTCAGGATATGAATCCAATTACTGCTATCCACTCATTCCAATTTGAATAATCTTATTTGTAAAATGAGTGGGATGAACATTGTAAACGCGACTGGCTAATTTCTTATTAGTTTCTATGCAATAGAGCATAATGTAAAAAACCTGCAATGATATTAATTACTTAGATTGAACAGTCTCCTTAAATTTATTCGTTAATACTAACATTTAATTCTCAGCTAATTGGGATTAAATTTTTACATTGTAGATACTGTTTTTTTATGAACGATGTGAGTAGGGTGGACTATGTTAACAAGACCAGCAGAAATGGAATTGAATTCTAAATATGTCGAGGTTCTGTAATTTTATAGGAAAAGTTATCTACTCAAATGAGTCAATGCTGTCAGTATATTTGTAGGGAGTGAGATGGGTATTGTAGCGAATAGAAGATTCGCTGCCATTATAGATAAGAAAACTGTTATTACAATTTGAGGCAA
>JAVCCT010000044.1 GCA_030765325.1 Candidatus Stygibacter frigidus
ATCAAGGCATCTATGAGCACCTGTGGTTCAGCAACAATTATGGAATTTCATCAGAAAGCAGAACTGGAGCTGATATCCGCCTTATCTATCAGAGAGGGCAAAGCACATGACGTTTATATTCCGGGAGAAAATAAGAATTCTGACACAAATCAAAACTTTTAGCAGGTAATTATGAAAAATAAAGAAAGTGGAACAAATATCAATCTGGGGAATAAATGCTCTCAGATAGCTTTTGGCTGGGCAAAGCAGACCTTTGGTAATCGAACCGGCAAGGCAGGTGATCTTAAGCAGGGTATTGAAGGTGCCTTTTCTAACGTGATTGATTATAATGGCGTGAGGCTGGGCATTACTTCAGATGGGATTGGCACTAAGGTGGAGCTGGCAGAAAGAACCGGGATCTATAATACACTTGGCTATGATCTGGTGGCTATGGTAGTCGATGATCTGGCAGCAAACGGCTTTGAAGCTGCAAATCTATCAAATATTCTTGATGTGGATTTTCTGGATGCAAAGATAGTGGATCAATTGATGAAAGGTTTAGCCGAAGCATCAAATTTTGCCGGAATATCTGTCCCGGGTGGAGAAATTGCAGAACTGGGTAACAGGATCGGGGGTTGGGGAGACAGGATGCACTTTAACTGGTGCTCAACAGCTACGGGTATATTACCTGAAGAACTGCCGGAAGCAATTGCCGGTCAGACAATTATTCCCGGAGATAAAGTGATCAGTCTGGCAAGCAGAGGCTTTCGGAGTAATGGATTTTCACTACTGAGAAAGGTGCTTCATGAGAAATTGGGAGAGAACTGGCATGCAGAGAAATATGATGATAAATATATGTGGGGAGAGAAATTACTCACACCCTGCCTGATATATTCACCCTTGATCACCAAACTGATAAAAGCGGGGAAAGAGATCAAGGGCATTGCTCATATCACGGGGGGCGGAATAGCTGATAATCTTAACCGGGTATTGAAATTAACTAATAGTGGTGCACTACTTGATAATATATATGCTCCGCATGGCTTTATGCAAAAGGTGCAGGAGATGGGGCAGATAGGTGAAGAGCAGGCATATTTGATCTGGAATATGGGAAATGGAATGATGCTGGTAGTAAATGAAGATAGCGTAGAAGAGATATGTGATCTTATCACTCAATCCGGATATGATTGCAAAATAGCCGGTGAAATAACCCCAAAGCAGGAAATCATAATACAATCCATGGGAAATGAACCCCAGAAATTGATTTATGATATTAAGAGTGGACAGAAAATATGATCAATCAAATCCAATTAGTCCTGAAACCGGGTGTGAGAGATAATAAAGCAGAACGAATTATCAGAGAAGCGAAGAACTATCTGAAGATTGATACTGGTAAGGTGAAATCGACCAGGCTATTTAATATAAATTATGACCTGAGCAGAGATCAGGTAAAAGAATTTGCTGAAAAGGGCTTGAGAGATAGTATTATCAATGATTATTATATCAATTCACTATTTAAAGATAAAATGTATAATAGCTATGTGTTAGTAGCCAAACTTCCTGGCGTTACAGATGATGAAGGGATATCTGCCCAAAAAACTCTTGCTGATCTTTTTGACCTGGATATTGATGTGAAAAGGCAGCATATATTCTCACAGGAATTATATTTATTTGAAAAGAAGTTAGCTAAAGTAACTTTGTATGAATTAGCAGATAAATTATTAGGTAATAAGCTTATAAATCATTTTGAGTATGGAGAAATACCCGAAAATATTCTCTATATTCCTGAAGTTAAGATCAAAGAGCATACTACCGGAGAGACAATTGACCTGAATGTGAGTGATGGAGAGCTGATGAATATCTCCAAAGAAAGACTTCTATCCTTGAATCTGGCTGAGATGCAGGCGATCAAAGGGCATTTTGAATCTGAAGATGTAATTGCTGACAGGATAAAAAAGGGGATCAGTAAAGCGATAACTGATTGTGAACTGGAAGTATTAGCCCAAACCTGGTCTGAGCATTGCAAGCACAAAGAATTTGGGGCATTAATAAATTACCGTAATGAAGAAACCGGTGAGGAATTGGAAATAGATTCACTATTTAAGACCTATATCAAAGGTTCAACAGACAAAGTGATCCAGAGATTTGAAGCAGTAGGAAACAACTGGCTGAAGCTGGTTTTCACCGATAATGCGGGAGTGGTTCAAATTGATGATGAGAGGGTGTTTGTGTGGAAAGTGGAAACGCATAATTCTCCTTCAGCGATCGATCCTTATGGAGGTGCCATCACAGGTATTTTGGGAAATAACCGTGATCCTCTGGGAACAGGAATTGGAGGGGCGCAGTTATTATTCAATACCAATGTGCTGTGTTTTGGGCCACCTGATTATGATAAACCACTTTTACCGGGGCAATTACATCCGCGCAGGATATTTGAAGGGGTGAGGAAAGGAATTGAAGACGGAGGTAATAAATCCGGAATTCCTACTATTAACGGCTCAATAATATTTGATGAGAGATATAGTGGCAAACCCTTGGTTTATTGCGGAACCGGAGGAGTGATGCCCATGAAATACGGTGAGAAGGTTTCCTGGTCAAAAGATATTGACCCCGGGGATCTGATCATTATGGCTGGAGGAAGAGTAGGCAAGGATGGTATTCATGGCGCTACGTTCTCCTCAGCAGAAATTGATGAGAATTCTCCTCAGTCTGCAGTTCAAATAGGCAGCCCTATTACGCAAAAACTACTTTCTGATTATATGCAGGAAGCAGTTCTGCTGGGTTTGATAAAATGCTCCACTGATAATGGAGCTGGGGGATTATCATCATCTATTGGTGAATTAGCCGAGATACCTGGTGGGGCAGAAGTGCATCTGGAAAAAGTGCCTTTGAAATATGCCAATCTGATGCCCTGGGAGATATATATATCAGAATCACAGGAAAGAATGACCTTTGTGGTGGAAGAGAAGCATTATCCTGCCTTACTTAAGCTGGCTGACGAACGCGAAGTTGAATTAAGCCGGGTGGGGATATTCACTGACAGCGGATTTATAGAAGTAAAATACAGCGATATACCAGTTGCCTTTTTAGATATTGATTTTCTGCATAATGGCTATCCGCGTAAACTGATGGAAGCTGTGTGGAAAAAACCTGATCTGAGTGAACCAGAAATTGCAGAAGATATTAATCATAATGAGATCATCTTAGAATTGCTCTCAAACTGGAATATCTGCTCTCGCGAAAGTGTGATCAGGCAATATGATCATGAGGTAAAAGGAAAAACAGTGATCAAACCCTTGATGGGCAGTACGGGGAGAGCGCCCCAGGATGCGGCAGTAATAAGACTTGATTTTGAGAGCTGGAAAGGGATTGCTGTATCGAATGGAATTTCTCCAAAATATGGTGATATAGATGCCTATCAGATGTCTGCCGGTGCTTTTGATGAAGCTATCAGGCAGATAATTTCCATTGGTGGACAGCTTCCTGATCCTGAATCAAAAGATATAATCTTCTGGTCAGTAAATGATAATTTCTGTGTACCGGATTCATTTTATGATGCTAAAACTAATCCAGATGGTAAGATGAAGCTTGCCAAACTGGTGCAGATGAACCAGGCTCTCTACAATATGGCAACATATTATAATATCCCTATGACATCTGGTAAAGATAGTATGAAGAATGATTTTAAATCAGGCGATACCAAGATATCTGTACCGCCTACAATTTTATATTCCATGACAGCCTTGATCTCCGATATCCGAAAAACAGTAACCAGTGACTTTAAATCAGCTGATGACCTGATCTATCAGATAGGGGAGACTTACGATGAATTAGGAGCTTCGGAATACTATAAACACATGGGATATTTAGGGAAAAATGTTCCTCAGGTCAGAATGGAAAAGGCAAAAGAGATTTATAAGAAAGTGATGGAAGCAAATAATAAGGGGCTGATATCATCAAGTCATGATATGTCTGATGGAGGATTGGCAGTTTGCCTGGCGGAATGTTTACTGGGCTCAAATCTTGGTGCTGAGATCAGCATGAATAATAAAGAGCTAAGCGGAGCAGCCCTGCTATATTCTGAAAGTCACAGCAGGTTTGTGGTATCTATTGATCCAGAAAATAAGGGCACATTTGAAGCAATCATGGGTGAATCAGCAACATATATTGGCAAAGTAACTGATAGGGCAAAATTAGAGATCAGCATAAATGGTAATGAGCTAATAAATCTCAGCTCTGATATGTTGGAGCAGTATTGGTCAAAAACCTTGAGGGAAATATGATCGGGAAGCAGGAAATGAAAAAAGTAAAATCATTAGTAGTAACGGGATATGGGATAAATTGTGAAAGAGAACTGGCAGCAGCTTATAAACTGGCTGGTTCTGAAGCACAAATAGTGCATTTGAATGATGTATTTCTGGGGAAAGTAAAGATCACTGATTTTGATATCCTTAATTTTCCAGGAGGCTTTTCCTTTGGTGATGATCTGGGCTCTGGCAAAGTGCTGGCTAATAAGATGAAATATAAAAGAATGGCAGATGGTGAGCTGTTTTATAATGTCATTCTGGAATTCATAGAAGCAGGGAAATTTGTCTTTGGAATATGTAACGGCTTTCAGTTTCTGGTGAAAATGGGGTTATTGCCAAACGTGGGAAATGAGCATGCTCAGGAAGTTACATTGACCTTGAACGATTCTGGTAAGTTTGAAGATCGATGGGTATATTGCAAAACCAATCCAGAATTAGTGACACCTTTTTTGAAGGGAATTGGCAAAATAGCTCTACCGGTAAGACATGGAGAAGGAAAACTCATAATCAAAGATGAGCAGATAGTTAAAGCAATCAAAGATAAGAAGCTAAATTGTCTTTCATATACTGATAGCGAGGGTAATATTACTGCTGAATATCCATTGAATCCTAATGGATCTGACCTTGATTGTGCCGGCATGTGTGATGAGACAGGGCAGGTTTTTGGCTTAATGCCTCATCCCGAAGCATTTTTATCTATCTATAATCATCCTGACTGGGGGAGAATGAAGAGATTGCATCCAGAGCTTGCTGATGATGGGGAAGGACTGAAGATATTTAAAAATATCGTTGAGCATATCAAAGAAAGGTGAAGGAATTGAGATGAAAGTAAAAGAAATTATCAGAGAACTTGACTGGCTGAGAGAAGAATTGATTGGTAGAAATAAAATGATACCAACTCCTTATGGAGAGAAACCAATTGTTTATCTTGATTATACTGCCAGTGGTAGAAATCTGTTCTTTATTGAAAATCATCTTAATAAGATCAGACAATATTATGCTAATTCACATACTGAAGATGATTTTACTGGCAAGACAATGACGATTTTGCTTCATGAGGCAGAGAAAAGGGTAAAAAAATCAGTAAATGCCGGAAAGCATGGGAAGATAATATTCACTGAATCTGGAACTACGGGGGGAATCACAAGATTGCAGCAGATACTGGGAGTATATCTATCGCCAGCCACAAGGGAAAGGTATGATTTATTTCTGGATAGTTGTCTTTCTCGTAGAGGTGTGAAGACATCTGACTGCCATGATGCATTACTTCATTACATCGATCACCATAAGCCGATTGTGTTTGTGAGCCCATATGAGCACCATTCTAATGAGATCATGTGGAGGCAGACATTATGTGACGTTCAGGAAGTTGTACTCGATAAAGACGGGTATATCGACCTGGAAGCTTTGGATAGAATAGTTTCTGATCCCAAATATCAGGATCGCCCGAAAATCGGATCATTTTCTGCCGGCTCAAATGTTACTGGACTTCTATCAGACACATATGCCATTGCCAGGATACTTCATAAACATAATTGTCTTGCCTGTTTTGATTTTGCTGCCTGCGGTCCTTACGTGGGAATTGATATGAACCATGATGAAGAAAGCTATTATGACGCAATCTTCTTTAGTCCTCATAAATTTCTGGGAGGGCCAGGATCTAGTGGAGTATTAATTTTTAATGAAAATATATATCGTTCTGATCTCCCGCCCAGTATTGCTGCTGGCGGCACAGTGGATTATGTATCCAAAACCAAAGAGTTATATGTAACAGATATTGAGACGCGGGAGAAACCGGGAACACCTGGGATATTACAGGCATTGCGAGTTTCTCTGGCGATGGATTTGAAAGAAAAGGTGGGATTAACAAATATAGAAGCCATCGAGAAATATTTCATGAAAAGGTTCTATGAAGAACTTGTTGATGAAGATAACATAGAATTTTTGGGAGAAACTGATCCTGATAAAAAAGTGGGAATCATACCTTTTAATATCAAATTTGAAGATGAGGGCAAGATAATTCACCCTAAATTTGCTACAAAGCTGCTTAATGATCTGTTTGGAATACAAACCAGGGCAGGATGTTCCTGTGCAGGACCCTATGGTCATTTGATCATGCATATCGAGAGGGAACTTTCAGAAAGGTATATGAAAGTGATCCAAGCCAAGCATCTGGCAGGTCTGAAACCCGGCTGGATCAGATTGAATATCCACTATATCCTTTCTGAAGAGGAATTTGAATATACAATAAATGCTATCCGGTTCATCAGCAGAAATGCAGTGAAGTTTCTGGGTCAGTATAATTTTGATATTTACACGGGAGAATGGAATCATGTTTCTGAGAAAGGTTTTGATCCCTTAATTGATTTAGCAATAGACAATGCTTTACGCTCAGAGCAGATAGTAAAAAATAAGCAAAGATCATTTAAAGAAGTTTATCAGGAGAATCTGGATAAAGCTGAAGCAATAGCTCAAAGTTTACCTGCAAGTGATTATCATGTATTTGATCAGGATTTTAAGGAATTGGTCTATTTCCCGGTTGTAAATATTGTCAAGAATCCCCAATAAAATAGAGGAAATTTATGAATTTAGTAAGAATCAAAAGAGCGTTGATCAGTGTTTCAGATAAAACTGATATTGAAAGCATTGCCTTAATGCTATCAAAGACAGGATGTGAGATCATCTCAACTGGCGGCACTAAAAGCAGATTATCAGATGCCGGAATTCAAGTGACTGATATTAGTAAAATTACAGGTAATCCTGAAGCATTTGATGGACGGATGAAAACAATATCTTTTCAAGTGGAATCTGCTTTGCTTTTTGATCGAGACAAAGATGCTGAAGAAGCAAAAAGCCTGAATGTGAAACCTATTGATCTGGTGATATGTAATCTATATCCCTTTGCAGCAAAAGTAGCGGCTGGTGCTGAGCTGCCTGAATTAATAGAAAATATTGATATTGGCGGACCAACTATGATCCGTTCGGCAGCCAAAAATTACAAATGGGTAACTGTTATCACAGATCCATTTGATTATGAAGTATTAGGCAAGGAATTGGAAGATTACGAGGGTGCTGTAAGCGAAGAATTTCGATTTAAAATGATGAGAAAGGCATTTAATCATACAGCAGATTATGATGCCATGATAGCTACCACATTTGATGAAAAAGCCGGTGAGAAATCAATTAGACTTTTTTATAATCAGGGATTGGAATTGCGTTATGGAGAGAATTCTCATCAGGATGCAGTGCTGTATCGTGATCATAAAATTGATAATTCCCTGGCAGACCTGGAATATCTGCATGGTAAACAGCTTTCATATAATAATATACTGGATATTGAGGCAGCCCTGCTTACCGTTAAAGATATTCCCCAGATTGCAGTTGCCATAATCAAGCATTTAAATCCTTGCGGGTTTGCCTGCGGTGATGATCAGAGAGAAGTTTTAGAGAATGCCTGGTTTGGAGATCCTATTTCAGCATTTGGCTCTATTATTGCCTTTAATAAACCACTTACAATGAAGTCAGCCGAATTTCTGGAATTGAATAATCCTGATAAATCAAAGAGGAAGTTCATCGAAGTTATCGTTGCCCCGGAATTTGAAGGAGGAGTGATAGAATATCTATCTTTCCATAAAAACTTGCGAATAGTAAGATTTGATCCAGATTCAATGCAGCGGAAATTTGACTTAAGGTTTGTGCATGGGGCATTGTTATGGCAGAGCAGTGATGATAAGCTTTATGATAGCATTAAGTTAGTTACCGACGAAACGCCAGAATGGGTTTCTGATAAGGAATTGATTGAGTTTGGATTGCGCTCTGTTCGCAGCATCAAATCTAATGCAATTGTGATAGTTCAACGGTCAGATAAGGGGATATTGCGATTGACAGGCATGGGAACAGGTCA
>JAVCCT010000131.1 GCA_030765325.1 Candidatus Stygibacter frigidus
TCCGAAAACGATCATGCTTTAACAGTTTTGTGGGAAAAAGGCATTTATGGTGTTAAGGTTTCTGAAGCAGCTAAACAGGCAAAAAGGGAAATTGCTTAATGCCGTATCTTGCTGTTTCATAGGATATTATGAAATCGATGATTTTAAACTACGAGATAATTGCATATATTATAGTTATTTACAGCAAGTCGGAAATATTAGTTACAATACGCGTAAACTCTTTATAAATAGAATTTTACCTATATCCCCAAAAAGAAAAATCCCAACTCCATATCGAGGAATTGGGATTAAATTCTGACTGTCTGAAATACTATTTAAGCATTATCATCTTGTGGGTTTCGTTAAGAGAACCTATCTTCACTTTGTAGAAATATACACCTGAAGATACTGGACGATTGCTGTTGTCATTACCACTCCATACGAAGTCGTGTACTCCTCCAGCTGCCATCTCATTTACTAAGCTATTAACTAACTGACCCTTAACATTATAAATACTTACCTTCACTGGTGTGTTATCTTCTTTTACTGCCAGTTTGATAGTTGTACTTGGATTAAATGGATTTGGATAATTGCCCAATACTGCATTTACTGCTGGAGCTGATTCCAAATCTTCTACATTATAAGTATTCTCTGTGCTGACACCATTTACGGTCATGGTCATTGTAAATTCACCATTCTCAGCTATCTTATCAAATGGAATACGCAGGAATTCACCATTGATTGCTTCTGCACTTGCCAATGCGATTGCATTGCCACTAATTGCATGAAGATAATCTACTACTGGCTCCTGGAAACTGATCATGTCGGTTTCTGTCATCAAGCTGAATCCATAAAGATCGCCTGTTGTGCTGAATACAAGTTCACCATTTTCTACTGTCATACTTACGTCAGCTATTGGTGCATCAATTCTTGCTTCCACTGGGAATACATCGATAATACCTACTGCATACTGCAATATAAGAGCTGCATCAAAGGATTCAGAAAATCCATCACCATTTACATCGCCTGCTATTAACTCCCAGGTCCAAGGCAGAGGTGCTCCCGCAGGATCCATACCTACAGTATACTGAAGTATATTAGCTGCATCAAAGGAATCTACTAATTCGTCTCCAGTTACATCTCCATAAATATATGGATCTCCCACTGTAAACGGGAATACACCTTCATCAGTGTAATCAAGATCTGACCACTGGGTCAGAACGATTCCGTCTTTACTTACAACACCGGCAATTCCACCATCTCCATAAGTGTCATGGCACCATACTTCATAATTACCATTGGGTATATCTTCTGATACTGTCTGAGTCTCAATCCCCTCGGTGAAGGTAAAATCTGTATCCCAAACTAATGACTGATTGTCTACATCCCAAACATTCCAGGAAGCTTCACCCCAAAACATATCACATGTTATCTGAAATACTACACCAGAAATTGGATCAAGTGCAAAATCGACTGTAGTAGTCTGATCTTCAAGCACTTCCACTCCTGTAGCTTCATCAACATTATAACCTGCTGCCGCTACACTGATATCATATAATCCTAACTCAAAAGTTGACATATAATATCCCATGTCATCTGTCATCAGGGTTGTACCGTCTATTGTCACATTTGCTCCGACTATTGGATCGCCGGTTACAAGATTTGTCACTGTTCCATCAATAGTTCCACCTGGGGGAGGAGGCAGTATATCAAAATGAACTTCAAAATAT
Organism: Candidatus Stygibacter frigidus; assembly: GCA_030765325.1. Taxonomy (GTDB): domain Bacteria; phylum Cloacimonadota; class Cloacimonadia; order Cloacimonadales; family TCS61; genus Stygibacter; species Stygibacter frigidus. The sequence goes on from JAVCCT010000131.1 coordinate 1,710, forward strand.
TGATATGCGGGATATAATGAATACCCTTCATGGCAGACATAATATGTTCCTGGTTGTACTAAGAAGCCATTACCAACTGCAATCCAGGCTGCCAATGAGCTTCCGGGATCAGCATCACAACCATCATCATCATAGGCTATGCGTGTATATGTATCGTCATATAAGTTCATATAAGTATCAAATTCTGAACCGCATCCGCTAAGATCCATCATAGATGGTTCTGTAACTATGAACTCCCAGAAAACATCCTGTCCAGAATGTGAGCCCACTAAACCTGCGCCTGTACTGTAATCTGTATAAAGATTGATATCTCCTGACATAAAATACGGGAAAGCATCTACGACTATCGGATCTAAGATTGTATCTCCAATATTATTAAACACTGCCAGATCAAAATTTACTGTTGTTGTCTGACCGGTGAATACTTCCACACCATTTTCTGTTTGTGAGTAAAAACCTTCGGCAAGAACTGTGACATTATAAGTTCCTATTTCTACCATATCAAACAGGTAATAACCCATATCATCAGTTATCTGAGTCATGCCGCCAGCTCCAACTGTAGCTCCCACAATCGGTAACCCAGTTCCCTCTTCCACTACTGTTCCGTCAATCATACCATATGTTCTGGCTACCAGATCAAAATCTACTGTTGTTGTCTGTTCTGCAAATACTTCCACTCCCATTACTGTCTGTGGAAAATATGTCGCCAGATCTGCAACTACATTGTAAAGCCCTGTTTCCAATCCGGCAAATTCATAGTATCCAGATGCATCGGTAACCTGATTTAACCCGCCAGCGTATATTGTTACTCCCTCAATTGGAAGTCCCGTAACTGAATCAAAAACTGTTCCATCAATATTACCAAATTCTGGTGGCATCAATTCACCTACATTCAATTCATAATATCCTGCGGATGTCCAATAACCTTCAAGGCAGATAACATATGTCCCTGGTTGTACAATTGTTCCATCTCCTCCACCAATCCAGGACCGTGGACCGCAATTGTCATCATTATAGGCTACCACATTCTGTTGGTCATCAAAGAGGATCAGGTATGTATCAAAAGTTGATCCACAGCATTCGATATCAATATTCAGGACTGTATCAGTCGTAAATTGAAAGAATACATCCGGAGAAGGATTAGAAACATTATAAGTATCTGTATAAAAACTTGAATCTCCCGAATTAAAATACGGGAAAGCATTAATCATAATCGGATTTGTAAAAGTATCTCCTTCATCTGGAAGTACGGGGTCGCTTTCTGTTATATTCCAGGTAAATCCTGTAGCTTCCCAGGAATCATCCCATAAAAGATAATAGGAAACTCCGTTTAAGATTTCAAACGTAACCTTGGATGCATAATCATATTCAGTGCAGTAAGCATCGTCGTTTTCTGTTATATTAGTTTGAGCACAGTCAGCATATACATAAAGATATGTATCAACATACTGTCCTTCAACACAACTCGAAACCTCTGCCACCCCATCCATTGTTGCGGTATATTCATACCATACCGGGGCATAAGGTGCTACATTATCTCCTACTACGGCAAAAAAAGGATCATCACAGGTGTCTCCCTGCTCACGTAATCCATCTCTCTGTCCTGGATTAGGATTAACTACTTTGTTCGCAGCTAAATCTGATGCTTTGTCTGCAAAAGCAAGAGTGCTTAAAAAAATTAAGGCTAAAACGACTAATAAAAATTTTTTCATAAGTATCTCCTTTGAAATTTAAAACTAACTTCATCATTATTTTTTTCTTTTAATGAAGCCGAAGGATACTCCTCCTGCTCCAAAATCACTATTTCATCAAGATCATCTTCTTCGTTGAGATGAATTTTCCTGCTTTCATTTTGTAGAAATAGACACCGCTTGAAACTTGCCTGTTAGCGTTGTCGGTTCCATACCAGGTAAACTGATAGAAATCAGCTTCAAGATCTTCATCCACCAGAGTTTTAACAAGCTGACCTTTGATGTTATAAATCTGTAGTTCTACTCTGCTGTTATCTTTGAGAGAGAACTTGATCTGAGTTGTGGGATTAAATGGATTGGGATAATTACCACCCAGTTCAGTTACAAGCTGAAAGTCATTATCAGCTCCAACGCCTGAATATGTAAAGGGAACTTCAATGATATCAGATTCACCTGGATCATCATAAACAGCACTTACACCTGCTACATACATTATCCCATTTTCCAAGCCTGTTAATTGATATTCAAGATCAGTTACTAAGGCTGTATTTTGTTGAACATCATTTAACCAGACATTATAGCCTGTCAATTCACGATCAGTGGTAGCTTTGCCGTCCGCATCTACTGCCGGTTCTTCCCAGGTTACCAGTCCCAGGCTTGCATCAATTGCAACATTCTCCGGCGGCAGAAAAGGGATTTCTTCGCCAAGCATCACATCATCAAGATACCACCAACATAGACTATATGAGTCACCATTAAAATAGATACATATCTGGAAAGTATCTGACCCAACATCAGCATTGGTGATATCAACATTCACCGTTGTAGGTGGAGTAGGAGTAGTACCATCTGGAATAATAGTCCAAACATCATTCCAGGTTATTCCTTCGCTGGAAGTTGCCACACCAAGTGTATAACCACCTAACCAGTCATACACGCGATACTTGAATTCCAAAGTTAAAGCATCCATACCGGAAGTATCCACAGTATTTGAGCACATTCGTGAAATTCCAGAAAATTGAGGTAACCAATCAAAGAATAATTCCGGAGCTGTGCCACCGGCATGGCTGGTTGCAGATGAAGACCAGTTAGTTTGCCCCATACCATCTATATACCATCCAATGGGCGGAACGGTATTTGAGAAGTCTTCCATCATCAAAATATCATTATCAGCAATAAGAGCTAAATTGGAAGTCATACCGGTGCCATCGCCAACTCCATTATATGGTACAACAGTGTAGCAATAATAGTCGGAAATCGGAATGGAGTCATCTATATAAGATGTAGCTGATCCACTCAGTTCAATAGTTATACCATCATTACGCTCAATATGATATCCCTGGATTGGTTCATTGAATGGTCCGCCGTGGGAGCCTTCCATGGGATTGTCCCAGGTGAGTGTTCCGGATAAAATATTGGGAGTCGTTTGCGTCAATACCAGGTTATCAACTGCACCCGGCATATCTTCTCCAACCCACAGCTCTCCATAAACCGTGATCCCTGCACCGAAACTATTATAACCAACTACTTGATATTCATGTAATCCAGGCAAAGGAACAGCAGCATCAGAGTAAGTACCTGTTCCACCAATGGTTGGGTTTGTGTCTGTATAGATCAATAAGTCATCTCTATAAACGCGCATTTCCAGAAGCTCAGTCAGAGCTGAACCGCTGTAGTTCAAAGTTGGGCAGGTCCAGTCAATTTGAGTTTCCAGTGCACCTCCGGCATCGGCTGCGAAAGTTACATCGGTAGATGCATCAGGGGATTGCGGATCAACCAGAGATGTGTAATGGAATCTTATATCGGGATAAATTGATCTAACCTCGTCACCATCCCAGGGACCAGTAAAAGCATTGAATTCCCAATTAAACACATTATTAGTATAATCGACACGAGTTCTGGCCTGTGTTCCGGATTCTGTACACCACCAAAGGTCATCGAGTGGATAATATTCATCATCATTACTGATTATCAACATCACCAGATTGTCTAAATTTTCATATACAAAGCTTACATCCAATGGAATTTCAACCCAGGCATCACCAGCAGGAACAATAATTGTATCACCAAAAACCTGCTGCAGGTTAGTGCCATCTATCCAGCCATTTGTCAGGTCATCTTCATCGGTTAAACCCAGCCAAATTTCCAGTTCACATCCGTTGTTCATTGAGGTTTCAAAAGAAGCATGGAATGACACAGAATTGATGATCATTCCTGTTCCAAGCCATTCCTGAGGATAAACTATCTCTACCATATTGTCCAGGTATCCGAGATTGAAGGGCATTTCATCACTTTCAACCTCGCCATTTCCAATCTGAACTACAGAAAAGCCAATTCCAGATTCATTAGATGTAGTTGATGGTCCATAACCTATAGCATTGTATGGCGTTACGGTATAAGTATAAAGATCAAATCCGGGAATATTGTAATCCTGCCATGAAGTAGTAGAACCTGCCATATTGAAAACAGCTCCGTCGGATCGTTCGATATTATATCCCGTAACTCCAGTAAAATATCCACCATGAATTCCTGTGGTGGGATTTATCCAGTCCAAATGCGCAATAAGGATATCTGTACTGACATCTGAAAGAACAAGATCGGTAACTGCATCCGGAATATCTTGACCAACCCAGACTTCATCACATACTCCGGGACTATGACCTTCACTATTATAACTATCTACTTTATAAACATACATTTCTGGAGCTGTTACAATGTCTGAGTAATTGCCGGCACCACCAATGACAGGTGCATTGTCAGTATAAACAAGTTCACCTTCACGGTAAACTCTCATTTCCAAAAGTTCTGTGAGAGGATCGCCCCCATAGGTTAAATCGGGACATGTCCAGCTAATTTCGCAATTTAATCCACCAGCTCCATCAGGAGTAACTGCTAAATTAGCAGGATCTGCAGGTGCACCTGGTTCTGCAAGTATATAGGGAATTGCCAGGGCTGTTACACCTAAATTATTAGGGAAATCACCAATTAGAGTCATTGCAGCTGTATTTGTATCGATGGTGTATAAACCTGAAGGAGTTCCATCTCCAAAATAAGCAACTGAATAAAGAACTCCGGCATCTTTATCGTAGGCAATGTCCTGGGCATATAACAATTGTGCCCCCGTTGAACCTATGGATGTAGCAATTCCTGTCTGCACATCGATTAAATACAAATCTGCTAATTCTACACCATCAACAGTGATGCCATACATGTTTCCTTCACCATCACAGGCTATCCCTACCATTGCGAAATCTATATCATGAGGACCGATCAGCGTCGTGACACCGGTTGTCCAATCCACAGTGTATAGATTCCATCCATCTGTACCATACATAATTCCGTTATCATATTCGATGCCATTTAAACCTATTGATGGAGCTATATAAGTCATAACGCCAGTTATATGGTCAATGGAATATAGATCTCCGGCATATTGACAGCAATACCAGGTTTCTTCTTCTGCCACCCAGCAGGCTCCAGACATGATAGTTGGAGCTGTTGTTTCAGCTAAAGAAGTAACATCAGCCGGATCATTCAATACGAATGTAATCGGTCCAACTGGTATAATTGAGAGAGGATCATAGCCATTGAAAGCATAAACCTGATAATCAGGATCCCGGTTTACTTCTGGTAACACTTCTTGACTAGTGTCAGGTGTTCCGATCAGTTGTTGAGGAGCTAGCCCGTCAACATCTATTAAGACAGTTTTTTCACCAGTTTTCGCATTCAACGAAAGGCCGAATATTAGAAAACTAACGATTATTACTATAAATATTTTCTTCATAATTTTTCCTCCAACATCTATTTCATCAAGATCATCTTCTTCATCGTGATGAATTTTCCTGCTTTCATTTTGTAGAAATAAACTCCGCTGGAAACTGATTTATCTGCATCATTTCTACCATTCCAGACAACAGAATGTTGACCCGCTGGAATTTGTTCATTGAGTAAAGTTTTGATCTTCTGTCCCTTCAAATTGTAAATATCAATTTGCGTTAATTCGTGAGAATTAGTGGTTGTAAAGCTGATCGTTGTTTCGGGATTGAACGGATTGGGATAATTACTACCCAGTCCAGTTACAAGCGGTAGGTCAATATCATTTCCAACCGGAAAATATGTGAAAAGCACTTCAATGATCTCAGATTCACCCGGATCATCATAAACAGCACTTACGCCCGTTACATAACTTGTCCCATTTTCCAGGCCTGTTAATTGATATTCAAGATCGGTTACCAGGGTTGTATTTTGCTGAACACCATCTAACCAGACATTATAGCCTGTCAATTCACGATCAGTGGTAGCTCTGCCGTCTGTATCTATTGCTGGTTCATCCCAGGTTACCAGTCCCAGGCTTACATCTACTGCAACATTATCCGGAGCCAGTAAGGAGCTTTCATCGGTAAGTATCACGTCATCAATATTCCAATAGTTGAAGTGTGAATCACCATTAAAATAGAAGCATATCTGGAAAATATCTGAACCCACGTCTGCATTAGTGATATCAACATATATAGTTGTGTCTAAAATTGAGTTAACTGGCATTATAGTCCATACATCATTCCAGGTTGTTCCATCACTGGAAGTTGCCACTCCAAGTGTATAACCCTCTTCTTGAGAACTGTTATGACTAAACTTGAATTCCAGAGCTAAAGCATTCATGCCAGAAGTATCCAACGCGTTTGAGCACATTCGTGACATCCCATAAAATTCAGGTCTATAATCAAATTGCATTTCCGGAGCTGTGCCGCCGGCATAATCAGTTTCAGATGAATACCAGCTGGTTTGCCCCAGGCCATCTATATACCATCCTGCCGGAGGAACGCCATTTAAGAAGTATTCCAAAATTAAAAGATCGGCATCACCAATAAGTGCTAAATCAGAAGTTATACCGTTTCCATCACCAACTCCATTGTATGGTACAACGGTGTAGCAATAGTAGTCGGAGATTGAAATGGTATCATCTATATAAGATGTAGCTGATCCACTCAGTTCAAAAGTTATGCTATCATTACGCACAATATGATACCCCAGGATCGGCTCATTAAATGGTCCGCCGTGGGAACCGGTTGTAGGATTGTCCCAGGTGAGTGTTCCAGATAAAGCGTCGGGAGTCGTTTGCGTCAAGACAAGGTTATCTACTGCATTTGGCATATCTTCTCCAACCCACAGCCATCCATAAACCGGAAATCCTTCACCAAAGCTATTATAACCAATTACTTGATATTCATGTAATCCAGATAAAGGAACAGCAACATCAAGGTAAGAACCTGTCCCACCGATGATTGGACTCGTGTCCGTATAGATCAATAATTCATCTCTATAAACCCGCATTTCCAGAAGTTCAGTTAGTGCCGTACCACCGTAGTTCAAAGTTGGGCAGGTCCAGCCAATTTGAGTTTCTAGTGCACCGCCGGCATCTGCCACTAATGTAACATCGGTAGATTCATCAGGGGTTTGCTGACTCCCCAGAGGTGTGTAATAGAATCTTGCATCTGGATAAAGTGATCTAATCTGGTCACTATCCCAGGGACCCGTAATAGCATTGAATTCCCAACCTGTCGCGTTATTATAAAAAACTACACGAGTTCTGGCTGGTGTTCCGGAATCTGTACACCAAAAAGCGTCAGTGTTTGTATAACATTCATCATCATTACTGATTACCAACATCACCAGATTGTTTAAATTTTCATAAATATAGTCTACATCCAAAGGAATCTCAACCCAGCTATCACCAGGAGGTACAATAATTGTACCACCATATACTTGTTCAAAGTCAGTGCCCTCTATCCAGCCATTTGACAGGTCATCTTCATCTGTTAGACCCAGCCAGATTTCCAGATCACGTGGTTCGGTCATTGTGCTGGTCATAGAAGCATGGAATGATATAGTATTGATGATCATTCCAGCTCCAAGCCATTCCTGAAGATAAACCACCTCTACCATACTGTCCATGCGATTGAATATAACGGGCATTTGATGATTTAAAACCTCGCCATTTCCAACCTGGATCATAGGTGAGCCTATTCCAATCTCAGGAGAAGTAGTAGACGGGCCTGAACCCGTTGCATTATATGGCGTTATGGTATAAGAATAAATGCCGGATTCGGGAAGACTGTCATCCTGCCAGGTGGTTGCCGAACCTGTGAGATTGAATGATGCTCCATCGGAACGGACGATATCATAGCCAGTTACTCCCGTGAAATATCCACCGTGAAATCCTGTGGTCGGATTTAACCAATCCAGCTGCGCAATAAGATCTTCTGTACTAACATCTGTAAGTTCAATATCTGTAATTGCACCTGGCACATCTTCGCCAATCCACAGCTCTCCATCAACCGAAGTCCCTTCACCGATACTATTATAACCAACTAACTGGTATTCATGTAATCCAGGCAAAGTAATAGATGCATCGAGGTAAGAACCTGTTCCACCAATGGTTGGGTTTGTGTCCGTATAGATCAATAATGAATCTCTATAAACCCGCATTTCCAGAAGTTCAACCAATGTTACACCGGCGTTATCCAAAGTTGGGCAGGTCCAGTCAATTTGAGTCTCCAGTTCACCACCGGCATCTGCTGCGAATGTTACATCTGTAGCTTCGCCTGGGGGTTGATTACCAGCTTCAGGTATGTAATGGAATCTTACATCTGGATAAATCGGGTTAGCCAGATCGCTATCCCAGGGACCTGTAAGAGCATTGAATTCCCAACCGGTCGTGTTATTAGCAAAATCGATCCGAGTTCTGTTGGGCATCCCGGAATCTGTACACCACCACATGTTAAAAGAAGTCTCATCATCATGACTGATTATCAACATCACCAGGTTGTCTATATTCTCATAAACAAAGTCTTCATCCAATGGAATGTCATACCAGCTATCTCCTACAGGAACATCAATTGTACCATTATATACTTGTTCCAGGTTAGAGCCATCTATCCAGCCCGTTGCCAGGTCATCTTCAGCGGTTAAACCAATCCAGATTTCCAGTTCACATCCGTTATTCATTGCGCTGTTCATAGAAGCATGGAATGACACTGTATTTATGGTCATTTCAGTTTCAAGCCATTCCTGAAGATAAACTACTTCTACCATGCTGTCCAGGTTCCAGAGATTGGTGGGCATTTGAAAACTTCCGACTCCAGCATTTCCGATCTGTATGAAATCCCGGGTTACATCATTGTCAAGTGTTCCGATCAGTTGTTGAGGTGCTAGCCCGTCAACATTTCTTAAGACAGTTTTTTCATCAGTTTTCGCATTCAGCGAAAGTCCAAAAATTAGAAATACTGCGATTATTACTATAAATAATTTCTTCATAATTTTTCCTCCAAAAAATATTATAAAAATGTAAGTAAAACATTAAATTTCGAAGTAAAAATCCAAGAAGAAAGTGTAAGTTGCTACGGTAACGGTTATAATATAAATCATTAAAATATATACCTATACTTATATCCTGATCGAGTGCATCAGGGATGTCAAAGTAATCGCCAAAATTTGCTTTAAAAAAATCATCCATATAGTTCATTATAATACCTTATCCCCTAAATTACTAACTTAGATTTCATATTTTTTTTAATGGTTCCAATGGGAATTGCTTTTTTCCATTTTGATTCGAAGAGCTCTTTCATAAATTGGGCAATCAATGCTTCATCAAGGAATATAGTATTGATCTTCCCTTCTTTAGAATTGTTTACACCCATAGCAAGAATCGAAACTTTCTCGTCCATTATGACCAGTTTTAAAGGTAGTTCATCCAGGAATCTGATTTCTTCGCGTGGGTCATCTACTATTTCTTCCAATAGTTCAGATGTCAGCTCTGCCGAGTTTTCCATGATTGTTCTTACTTGTACTCTTTTGTCGATAACTTCATCAAATTCACCGCTACTGGCAGCATATGGCGGTTTGGAAAATATCAGCAACTCCCGCCTGGTTCTACTTAGGTGGTATTCATATCTGCTCCGGATGGCTACCGGATCTGAAAGGTGCTCTAATTGATAAAAGGGAGGTCTTTCCAAATCGGTTTTTTCGTAAATCTCGGTGGCCATTTTGACAAGTTTTTCATTGTTTTCTTTTAAAGTTTGAAGCTCTTCTTCTTTATCTATTACTACAGATTTTAAGGCAGATTCCGGTTCTAAGATACGATAGGCTTTCTTTTTCCCGATCAATTCTTCGGCAATAAGATCTTTAGACAGTAAAGAAGATAATACTTCATAGATCTTTGTACGATTTATACCAGTAATATTTTGAAGCTTAGTTGGAGTGGAATTTGGATTTGAGAGCAAGGCATAATAGACCTTGGATTCACGTTCAGCCAATCCATTTTTCTGTAAGAGTTCAAATATTTTTTCTTTTTTCACTTCTTTCTCCTTTTCACTGATACCTATAAATTTCGACCCTAAGAAGTTGTCAAATCTTTTTTTTCCACCCCATTGGGGGTACAAACCCAATAAATGTCTCTTAATAGAAAAAGCCACACCCTAAATCGAGGTCTGGCAGGTTGTTCAGAATACTAAAATGTCAGGAGAGTCCAGGTAAAGCCGTCCCGAAAAATAGTTCATTTATAATTTACAAAGAGAAAATTTTAGACTAAACAAGTCTTTGATAATTTCGCCAGCAGTTTGTCATATGAATCTTACATTGAAACCCCGATTACTCAAGGCTGAGATAATTGAGGTTCAACTAAATTTGTTTTCTTTTTCAGTGATTATAAATTCAGTCATCTTCTCTTAAAGCCTTTATCAACAGATATTAGATATTGGGTAAAATCAGCATAAATTCTCCAATTGCGTTGTTGTTGATTAGCATTTGCTAAATTCGTCTTTGTTACAATTCCTTTAATACCCATGGGGTATAATTTATTTGGTTGAGCCGTAAGACATGCCTCAATATCACGTAAATATTACGGTAAGTAAGTTGTGCGAATCCCATAAAAAGGAATTGATTCCAGCAACTAAAATTTCTGACTCTGTAATTGTCTTTATACTTTGATACTCTTTGGTCAAATTCATACTTAGAAAAAGAACTCATAATCTGCGAAAAACTGTTTTGCCTTCATTCATATTTCACCTCTCTATAGAAAAAGATAGGTGAAA
>JAVCCT010000373.1 GCA_030765325.1 Candidatus Stygibacter frigidus
AATGACATGTACTGGCACTGGCATGGAGAAGCCAGGGCAGCACAGGAAATGGGTATCAGAATGATCAATGGTTATACAATAATTGACCTGCTTGATGACCAGAAATTACCCCAGATTAAGCAAGAAGTGCAAAAAACCTTTGAAAACAGCCATAAATATGGTGATCTGGTAAAATTTAGTCTTGCCCCCCATGCCATCTACACTGTAAGTGAAAAGACCCTGGTCTGGACAGCAGAATTTGCCAGAAAACATAACCTCAATATTCACATTCATATCGCAGAAACTGAGCATGAATTTAATGAATGTAAAAAAACACATGGACTTACTCCCCTGGGCTATCTTGATAAAATTGGCTTTCTTGACTCAAATGTGTTTGCTGCCCACATGGTGTGGCTATCTGACGCTGATTTTGAAATTGTGAAAAAACGCAATATCAAAGTGACCCATTGCCCGGTCAGTAATATGAAACTGGGATCAGGAATATTCAGATTCCAGGACTACCAGAAACATAATATCCCTGTATGTGTGGCAACTGATGGATGTTCTTCAAATAACAATCTGGATATGTTTGAAGAGATGAAGTTTGCTGCATTATTACCTAAGATTTCCACTGGAAATCCTGAAATTGCTTCTGCCGAAGAAATCTATAAAACCACCACCTTAAATCCTGCCAAAAATCTTGGAATGCCAGCAGGAGAAATTAAAAGTGGCAATCTGGCAGATATTATCCTGATAGATCTGGATAATATTAATCTGATACCAAATCATAATCTCATCTCGAACCTCGTTTATTCTGCCCATAGTGACTGTGTTCATACCACAATTTGTAATGGCAAAATACTGATGCAGAATCGCGAAATTGAGAGTGAAGAAGAGATTATCAGCAATTTTAAGCGAGTAGTGAAGTCTCTAATATAAATAAGCAAACAATTTGCTTGACCTGAGATTCCGCATCCAATTAATTGCTGGAATTTATTAAAATGGATATATCCATGATAGGAAAAGGTAATGAAATTAGGAGAAATTGTAAAGGCTTTAGAAGCCGAAGTTTTAACAGAAAATACTGATCTTGATAAAGACATATCCTGTGCTTTTGCCAGTGATCTGATCAGTGACATCTTAATGTGTACCAAGGAACCAACTTTGTTGTTATCAGGATTAACAAACCCTCAGATTATCAGGCTTTCAGATATGATTGAACTATTTGGGATCGTTTTCGTAAGAGGAAAAAAACCTTCACCAGAAATAATCAAAATGGCAAACGATCGAGAACTCCCACTCATCTCAACCCGGTTCACCATGTTCAAAACCAGTGGTATTTTGTTTAGTAATGGATTACGGAGCTGTAAGATATAATATGGCAGAATACTGGTATTTTCGAGAAGAATATGAAGACAAGGCACATCAGCATTTCAATGATCTGCCAGAACCGGTGATCACGATGGATTTTAAAATTGGAGAGCGTGACTTTGTTAATGCTGGCAATGCTGCATCACAGATCAAGATGGCATTAAAGCGCTTAGGTGTGGATAACGCTATTTTAAGAAGAATTGCTATTGCTGCCTATGAAGCTGAAATCAATGAGACAGCTCATGCCAAAGGTGGAGATATTACAGGAAATATCTTCCCTGAATATGTATTGATCAAGTTTTATGATAAAGGACCTGGTATAGGTGATATTGAACAATCAATGGTCCCTGGTTTCAGTACTGCAGATGATCAGGTTAGAGAAATGGGGTTTGGTGCAGGGCTTGGTTTACCAAATATCAAAAAAAACGTCGATGTATTGCATATTGACTCTGTAGCCGGAAGTCGTACTCTGGTGGAAATCATAGTATTTTTTGGCTAATAAATTTTGGGTATTAATATGGAGAATGATAAAATATATTTTCATGCCTTACAAGTAAAAACTCAAAAATGCGTAGCATGTATGAAATGCGTTCGCGTATGTCCCACTCAAGCATTGCGAATTCGTGAGGGTAAGGTGCAGCTGGATGAAACGCGCTGCATTGATTGCGGCAGATGCATCACTGCCTGCAAATATGGGGCATTAGTCCCCTGGTCTGACACTATGGAGATCATTAATAAAAAGAAATATAAAGTGGCAATATTATCTACTGCCTTTGCTGGTCAATTTTCTGATAAAGTAGATTATTCCACCACCAAAAAAGCTATATACCACTTAGGGTTTGATGAAGTGCTGGAAGAATCTATGATCACTGAGCATTATGGCTGGATGATCCGCAAATATTTAGATGAACATCCCCAGATCAGACCAGTATTATCAAGTAATTGCCCCGCTGTTGTCAGACTGATCCAGGTAAGATTCCCTTCACTTTTACCTAATCTATTGCATCTGGAATCCCCCATGAGCGTTCTGGCAGTATATTATCGCGAAAAATTGTTGAAGGAAAAGAAAATCCCTGATGAAGATATTGGGATTTATCAGATTGTTCCCTGCATTTCTCAGGTTACTGCGGTTCATCAGCCTGAAGGTAATATCGCTGATATCGAAAACGGTGCTATCTCTATCCAGGAAGTATTTGGTCATGCTTTGGAAGTATTACCGGAAGCAGCCAATGACCCTCGCAAGATTGATATATACACAAAAGGACTCAGCTGGTCAGTATCGCGAATGGAAGCTGCTGATCTTGATGATGGCAGCATGAAAACTCTTGCTGTAAGCGGTATTCCAAATGTTATTGAAATCTTGCTTAAAATTGAAAACCAGCAGATTGATCCCTATGATTTCATAGTCTTTCACAGTTGCACTGGTGGCTGCGTAGGT
>JAVCCT010000107.1 GCA_030765325.1 Candidatus Stygibacter frigidus
TTACGAAAGGCTTCAGGATCATCACTCTCAAAAAAATAATTCTTATTCAAAAACGTGACTTCAACTGTTTCCATTACATTTCCTCTACTATTTGTAATACCTCATCAAGCATTCCATGAATTTCTCCATCTCGACTCTCAAATTGAGATATCCGTTCCTGAAGAAGTTTGTTGGCTGTTTCAAGTTCTTGATTTCTGGTCTGCAAGTCAGTGATCAATAACTTTTGACTTTCTTGATCTTCTTGGCTGGATTGCAGCTCAGTTAGATTTTCTTCCAGCTGCATCTTTTCCAGTTGAAGAGTTTCATACTTATCTCTTAATTGCTTAAATTTATCTACAACTGCCTGAAATTTTATCGATAATTCTGATGTTTGCATTATATTACCTCATCCTTATTTCATATTTTTGCTCAAGAACCTGAATGATTTTATTCATTTCTTTATTAATCAGCTTATCATTCAAAGTTTTATTTACAGATGAAAAAGTCAGGCTGAATGTCAAGCTTCTTTTTTCCTCAGGGATATTTTTACCCTGATATTCATCAAACAATACTACATCCGTGATCAGATTAGGGCTGGATTTCCTAATGCAATCTGTTATCTCTGAGTAATCATATCTTCTATCTATCAAAAAGGATATGTCGCGCAATACTGGCGGATATTTAACTATTTCCTGATAAACTGGAACCATATCTCTTGGCTGATTATATATAGTCTCAAGATAAAGATCAAATACAAAACAGGAAACTTCTATCTCAAAAGATGATGATATTTTTGGATCAAGTTTTCCGGCACTTGCGACCAGTTTATTTCTATAGTAAAAATCCAGACCTGTCCCTGGTTGATACCATTTTTCTTCAGATAGTTTTTCTTCCCAACTGCTGATCCCACAAATCATCAGAAGCTCTTCTAATATTCCCTTCACATCGTAAAAATCTAATTTTACCGGCTTCTCACGCCAGTGTACAGATTCTCTTAAACCTGTTAGAATGCCACTCAAGTGGTAATTTTCTTCAGCGAGTTTACCCTCACCTTTTAAAAATACTTTATTGAGTTCAAATAATTTGATATCCTTCTGGTTATGATTAAGATTATAGGAAGTATTCCGCAGTATATCTGGCAATAGCATAGGGCGCATAATTGCAAAACTACTCCCCAGTGGATTCTTAAGTGAAACAATATTCCGGCGTCTGTCATCCTCTGCCAGAAGAAGTTTATCCAGGTCTTCCAAACTGCTAAAACTCCAGTTTACTACTTCAAAAAATCCCATTCCAACCAGAACATCACAAATTTTTCGCTTATTGCGGAATAATTCATAGTCCATCACTTTTTGTGGATTAAAATAAGTATCTACATTATTATAACCATACAACCTGATGATCTCTTCGATCAAATCTATTTCCCGCGTTAGATCTTTACGATAATGCGGAGACTCAAATCTAAGCAAATCTTCTCCTGAACCCAATATTTTCAATCCCAAAGATTCCAGATATTTAGTTATTTTCTCAGGAGCAATATCAATACTTAGCACTTTTTTTACTCTACTGGGGCGGATATTTACTTCAACCGGCTTTTCCGGTTTAGGATAACTGTCTAATACGCCCTCCATCAATTCACCACCAGCCATAGAGAGGATCAATTCACAGCAACGCCTGCTGGCTAATTCTGCCTGAATGTCACTTAAATCTCGCTCAAAACGGTAAGCGGAATCTGTGAAGATCGCCAGATGCTTCGAAGTGCGACGCACTGAGCTGTATTTAAAATTCGCTGCCTCAATTATTATATCTTTTGTGTCATCTTTTATCTGAGAATTAGCAGCTCCAATCACTCCGGCAAGTGCTATTGCTTTCTTGCTGTCAGCAATCACCAGGTTTTCAGAAGTAAGCTTATACTCAATATCATTTAATGCCAGGAATTTCTCTCCTGCTTCTGCTCTGCGAATAATGATCTCATGATCATCTACCAGATGATAATCAAAAGCATGAAGCGGATGACCCAATTCAAACATCACATAATTTGTGGCATCAACCACATTATTTATCGGACGTAATCCGATTGAAGTGAGTCTTTTTTTCATCCAGTCAGGTGATTCTGCTATCTTTACCCCTTTAATGACTCTTGCTGTATAGCGTGGGCATAGATCAGGTGCATGATTGCTGAGTTTCAAGGCAGCAGTAATCGGATTGTTTCCAGCAGGTAGTTCAGGATCTGGCATTTTAAGTTCTACATGTAAAAGCGAGCTCAAATCTCTGGCTATTCCGGTAATCCCCAGAAGGTCTGGTCGGTTGGGAGTGATTTCTACATCAAAAACTGTGTCCGCAAGATCATATAAACTTGTCAGCTTTATGCCAGTTTGCGCTTCTATGGGAAGATTCATTATTCCGTCATGATTATCAGAAATCCCAAGTTCTCGTTCGCTGCAAAGCATTCCAAAAGATAGTTCACCCCGCAATTTGGCTTTCTTGATCACAAATTCACCCAGATCCGTACCTACTGGTGCAAGTGCAACTTTCTTGCCGGGTTCGCAATTGTCTGCTCCACAGATTACTTGAACAATTTCTTTTCCATTATCAACCTGACATATCCAGAGATGATCACTGTTGGGATGAAGCTTACGCTCTTTGACTTCAGATATGATGATCTGAGAAAGCAAAACTCCCTGATGTTCTACACCTTCCACCTCTATTCCAGAAAATGTCAGTTCCTCTTCAAGCTTATCAGTACTTAGGTCTATATCAATATATTCCCTGAGCCAGTTATAACTAATTTTCATAATACCTTATGTCTCCCGATTCTCGTCTCATTACCTGAATTGGCTCAAAAATCTGAGATCATTGCTGAATAACATTCTCATATCAGTGATTCCATAACGAAGCATTGCTATCCGGTCTATACCCAGTCCAAA
>JAVCCT010000037.1 GCA_030765325.1 Candidatus Stygibacter frigidus
AGCAAACATAAACCGGCACTCTGGATGCATGAGAGATTCTCTCTCCAGTTTCATCCACTTCAAAAAAATCTCCACCTCTATCAAGATTAAATATAAGTAATAAAACAGCATATTCATTACCCAGTTTATGCAATTTCTCTTCCAATTCTCCCATTGTATAGTTTAAAGGAAATTCAAATTCCAGTTTGTCTTCAAACCTTTTCAATTGCTTTTTTGACTGGTTAATTGCTGCGATTCCAGTCTTTGTATTACAATCACTTACAATAAAGATCTTTTTCACATCAGGTTGTAGCTTCAGTATCTGTTCAACTGTCAAATCTGGATGGATAAGCTCATTTACTCCCGTATAATTTGAAAAATTGCTTAAATCATAATTTTCCAGATAATTTATCCCACAAAATACCACTGGTACTTCCGGGAAAATATTTTCTCCATATTTCATCATAAAGGATAATGCCTGATTATCTGATGCTATTACTAAATCTATATCTGATATGTCTTGATACTTCTCCTTGATCAGTATATGCATCTTTTCAAGATAACTATCTCCGGGATAACGCTTGGCATCTAAATATTCAAGATAGAGATTTACTTTTTCCTCGCTTGCGTTTTCCAGATAGTCACTGATACCTTTTGTGATCTCTTCACTCCAGATATAGGTGGAATTATATGAATGCAGGATCAAAATATTCGAACCCTTTCTGGATAACCGCTTGATCTGTCCTGCTTGTAAAATGCTGCCGATTAATAATGCTATGATCAAGATGACAAAATACGATCTTCTAATCATTTTATGTCCTTTTTCATTCCTCTTTCTCTTTCAGGCAAATTAGTCGATCAAGTTACTTTTGTCTATCAGTTTTTATCCTCAGGTGATGCTTCTGACTATTGGCAGAGGTGCATTTTTATTGATGCATGGGTAGGTTAGATCAGTTTCAGTGAGCGAAATTCGTCAAGCATGGCAGGTCTGTTTCGATATTTCTGGCAGAGATTGTCAATGTGTTGTCGTCCTTTTTTCTTCAGTGTGCCATCTTTTAAACGAAGAAGAACAGCAAGTAGTCTGCCTGCCTCATGATAGATATCTCTTTTACCGGAAGAGATTAATTGTTTTGATGTTACCTCAATGATATGATCCAAACATGCCTGGGGTAAATAATTTATAAGTTTTTTTAAGTATCTTTCTGAGTAATAAGATTTTTGGGCATAAGTAAGATAAAACTGGAAGGCTTGTTCATACTGTTTTTCTTCTATCAAAACATCAAATGCTTTCTCACGTTTATTATAGTGATCGAGTTTTTTCAAGTAATTGTCCATTTGGAAGTCTGGTGATGCTTCTTTGAAAAATAGATAGTATTTGATTTCACCCGTCATTTGAAATAGCATTTCAGCAGCAGTTCTATATAACACAGGATCGATTTCTTTTTTTAGATTAGGGAAAACCACTGGTAATAACTCGTCCGCAAAGCAAGGTATAATTTTTTTCACGAAATTATGAAATTCAGGGGGATTTTTCTTGAATTTGTTTAACAGGAATTTAGCTGCTTTAATGTTTTTTGGGTAAATATCCTGGCAGATATCAAATTTCATCTTTTTATCTTTGGTTATTTGTACCAGACTCAATTGTAACTGGTCAGCAGCAGTTAAAGATTTTGCTCTGATAGATTCCAGAAATTTTGCAGCCTGGTTTTCAGTGTAAGGCAGGGAAAGCATAGTATCCTCGTAGATACCTAAATATCTTTCAGCATCAGCAGCTAAATAACGCTCATAAAATGTTTCTAATATCAAATCTACTGTTTTGATCTGAAATGTCTGTTTCGTTAGTAATTTATTGATTATCTTCTCATGATCATGAATGAAATCTACTATCAGTTCTGATATTTCGTAATCATAATCTATATCAGTTTCAAGATAACAAACAAAAGCTTCATTAAATGCAAAATAGTTATATACTGCCTGTAATAATTTTCCTGTTTCCAGTAATCCGGTGATTTCATCAATTGAACCTTCTAATTGTTCTTCTATTTCTCTACTCTGAACTTCCATGATCATTTCCCATTCTTCCATATAGAAATCGTGTCTTCCCCAGTGAAAACTATCAATGGCATCCTCTTCATCTGATACCTCTAATGTCGTGAATAATTCCAGATACTCTTTCACCAGTTCATCAATAGATACATCATCTGCTGATCTTTCCCGATTTATAATTATTGTTTTGAACTTCTCCAGTAGAACATTATCATTAGTAATAACCTCTTTTAAGAAATTATAGATCGTTGAGCTGTCAGCCATTTCTAAAAGTTTATCAATCTCTGAAGTTGGTTTATCTGCTATTTCAACAGATGAATACTTACAATTATCAATCATCCAAAATCCTAAAGCGATTAAGTGTTTGCAGATTCCCCCATGATCATAAGGACACGTACAGGAAAAATCCCATTCCTTGGTGGATGCATCCCATTCTATCCTGCACTTATATTTCATACTGCCGTAAACTATTGATTCCACCCCATCTTCAAAAACCACAGGACTCAATACAGCCCCTTTTCTATAAAGTTTTTCAGCTCTATCATAGCTTCTGAGGGTAGAGATACTACCTAATTCTTGATGAGTGATTATCTTAAAACTTACTATCTGCTGCTTTTTTTTCATTATCTATTCCTTATTTTTATTCACATCCCAAAAAAATATTGAAATCAGAATTAGCAATAAATTTATATCTATAAAGTATCAGTTTTAATCTTAAATGATATAAAAACAGCAGGTTACATTTTTTTGAGGGGGAGGATCAATATCCAAATTATACCCCAGCTTATAGGGGCAGACCTTTGTGTCTGCCCCGGATATTATATAATTTTACTTTTTCAGTTTGGCAATGGCATTTTCAGCTGCTTTGATGAGCAGGTATTTTGTTGGGGCAGTAGTAAGCAGTGGATGTGTACCTACCTGGAAAGAGATCAATTCATAAACCGTTACGTGTTTCTGTATTGCCAGAGCAATAACATTGATCAATTCACCAGTTGAGTCTCCTCCCACAATTTCACCACCAATAATGGAGTGATCCTGCGGTGAAACAGTTAATTTTACCAGCATTTTAGAAGTATCCGGCAGTGTATCTGGATGGCGATCTACATCTTCAAATTTACCAATAACGTATTCTACTCCCGCTTGCTGGGCAGATTGTTCAATGGCACCGGCAGAAGCAAATGCTACCCCACCGATCTTGGTAGAGAACACAGACAGCGTACCGACAAAATTACGCAGCAGGTTGATACTGAAAAGGTTATAGCCCAGGATGCGAGCTTCTGCGGTAGCTGTGGATGCCAGCATGATATTATCTGTGCGTCCAGTGATAAATCCAGTAGTTTGAGAGCAGTCACCTATAGCGAAAACGTCCTTTTGAGGAGTTCTCATATAGCGGTCAACAATGATTGCATTGTGGTTATTCATAGATAGTCCGGCAGCTTTAGCCAAGCCTGTATTAGGCTTGTAGCCAATAGCGGTGATCACCATCTCGGCAGAGATTTCTGAGCCGTCAGAAAGACGAACAGCAGTCACTTGATTGTCTTTTCCGATGATCTCAGTTACTTTGCAGCCAGTTTTAAGGTTGATGCCAGTACTGCGGATAACTTCATCAGCTATGTCAGCAATATCCTTTGAGAATGCTCGGAACAGGCAGCAGCTTTCCATTTCCACCAGGGTAACTACTTTATCTTCGAATTTGGCAAGTTGTTCAGCTACTTCCACACCAATAAAGCCACCCCCTATAACAACGATATTTTTCGAAGCATCAGTTCTGGTTTTCAGCTTCTTGATATAGTCATAGCTTTTAATGATATATTCCACGCCATCAAGTTCATATCCGGGGATAAACGTGGGAACAATTGGAATAGAGCCAGTGGCAAACACAAGTTTTTGATAGCCGAATTGCTGCTTACCCATAGTTGTGAGGATCTTAGCTTCCAGATCAATATCTATTACCTGATCTATAGCAACTTCTCCACCTGCATCAATAAAAGGTTTGGGTCCCATGGCGTTTTTAGACACATCCCCCAAATCGTGAAAGATGTAAGGAATACCGCATGGTACAAGACCCCTGGCTTCTTCTTTGATCATCAGAAAACTTTTGTTGGGATTTTGTTTTTTACCGGTTACACCGGCGATAATACCAGAGGGTCCTCCTCCGATTATGATCACATCATAGTTTTTCACTATTAATCTCCTTGTTTATTATTTTTTAAAAAGAATACAAATGGTATTGTGCCCAGGGCAAAGAAAGTGATGATGGAATAGGTATTATCGAGTCCGATTTTGTCTGTGAAATATCCCACGCTCATGATCATTATAGAGCTTAAGACAAAGCTGATAGTCATATAAATTCCATTTAGCAATGACATGTGCTCGGAATTGTGATCATGCACCATAGCCAGCAGCACCGGACCGCTACCAAACAGAAAGAAACCATTCAGTATCAATACGGGAATAGTCAGCCAGCCATGAATGTGTGTGAATAACCACATCAAAAGAGGGTTAGCTATGGCAATGATCAGAAGGGCATTTTTTCTGCCGATCTTATCTGAAATAGAGCCAGCCAGAAAAGTACCTGCTGCTCCAGCAAATTGCAATATGGAAAGCGATGCTCCCGCTATCCAGAGACTTGAGCCTTTCATGGTGAGATAGGTGGGCAGATATATAGTAAGAGAAGCCTTTAATCCAGCCCGGAAAAATATGATTCCGGCAATCGTTGTAAAGAAGGGTGCCATTTCTCTAAGCGTAGCTTTAATACTGATCTGATTTTCAGTTTTGGTTAGATTCACTACTTTTATTTTTCTTAGCCGGAAGAATAAAATAATTGATGCTGCCACTCCAAAAGGAGCCAGTCGCCAGGTGCCTTCCAGAGTCCATAAAGAGATAGCAGACAGTATTATGAGAGGGCCTAAAGTTCTTGCCAGTTCTCCTCCCAGCATATAGAAGCTCATGCCTTTACCAATACGATCACCCGACACCTGTTTTATCATCACCGGAGCAGGGACATGAAAAAGCATGGAACCAATACCAGCCATAAAGATCAAAACAACAATAATGGTATAACTTGGTGCAATCCCCAGCAGACTCATTGAAATAGCTGTAATAGCTGGAGCGATAATGATCAGATATCGTACACTTACGCGGTCAGCAATTATCCCCAAAAGCGGGTTAAGCAGGCTGGGTATCTGACGGATGACATCCAGAAAACCAGCTTGAAATACACTAATGCCCAGTTTGCTGATCAATAATGGTAATACTGGTGCCAGAAATGATGAATATATATCATGAAATAAATGTGATAATGAAACTGTCAGTACATTTTTTAGATTGAATCTCTGCTTACTCATCAGAAGAATTCTCACCTCTATCACGACAACAATTGCCATGACCAAATTCACTTGCAAAGTCGGTTATATTTTCTGATCCACATGATGGGCACTTACCAATAATTTTATCTATTTCTGATTGAAAAAAATTACCACAATCTTCACATTTATAAGTGTTACCTCTAAAGTGAATATTCCCTCCCTCAATAGACAGATGCCTGCCTTCAATCAGAAACTGAGCGATTTTAGATCTTGCCTGTTCAATTAGGCGCGTGAAAGTAGGGCGGGAAATTTCCATTTTTTCAGCAGCCTGGGAGTGTTCCAGATTCAAATGGTCTGTTAAGCGGATAGCTTCGTATTCATCAAGGCTCAGAATAATTGTCTCGAGTGCTTTACGTCGGATTCCCACAGGTTTAAAATCAGTGAATAGGGGTGGGTGACCCACAAGCCGATCCTTTTGAGGTCTGGGCATATATTCTCCTTACTGCATTAATGCAGGAGGCAAAATTATGCACATAGGTTCATAACGCAAGTATTTTTTTAGGGGAAACAAAAAAAGCTGTATTTCAGTGAAAATCACTGAAATACAGCTTAACATTTATAAATTACTTCTGGCTATGGTGCCTGGTAAAGTTTGTCTTCTACGATATAACCTTCAGTATTTTCATACCAGTCATTATAGTTTCCACCGCTGCTTTCTGCCCAATCATCAAAATAATTATAGGCATCAATGATCTGAATTCTCTCAAGAGGATATGTCCATTCTACGGGAAGATTAATAGCCCATGGGAGATTAATAGCTGTTTTATAATAACGGTCGCCAGATCCAAGGTTAGAATCATCATCACCAGTACCAAACAGGGAACGATCAGCAAGGCTTGTTGGAGGCATATCAGGCAGATGAATTTCTTTTCCAGTTATCTGATCAACTATGATAAAGGGATTATAAGGTACAGTCCAGGGCAGAGTGCTTTCATCTAATGGTTCTACTAATTTAAGATAAAACTCAAATTCTACAGGGTTTAAATAGGGGTCATTGCTATCAGTATTCACGAAGGTGCTGTTTTCCGGTTTTCCCATGATTTCCAGAGCATTGCTAAAGAATTTAATGATCTTTGAGCCATCTCCATTTGTAATAGATGAACCCGAGAGTTCGGGAGTAAGGGTGATAATATCTATATCAGCATCTAAAAATGGCAATTCAATAGCAAAGCCATTTTCATAAGCAGCACCTGATGCCTTTAATGAGAAATATCCAAATACCTCATAAAGGTAATCTTCTGAATTATCTACGGTTTCAAAGCGATAGTTGAGAATTACGTCATTGAAATCATAATCTCCCATTTGTGGCCATTTGTCTTCAAAGGCAAGAGTTCCCATTGCTAAGCTATCATCAGCAACCGGATAGAAATTCCTGAATGCTCTGGTAGGATCTTCGGGGAAATCGTCATCATCATCTAGCACTCCATCATAATCGTCATCATCACCATAGCCTCTGGGACATTCATAAGACTCTATGTCCGCCGTGGCGCAGCCATATCCTAAGGTTCCACTTAGTCTCCATCTAATATAATAATCATCCTCAGTGAATTCTACTGTGAACACATTTTCATGACGTCCTGGATCAAATACAGTAGGCTGTCCCATAAATATATTATCAGTATTAATAAATTTATTATCGTAGCCGATTGGTATCTGCTGGGTGACATCATAGTCATTTAAATAGCCAAAGTGAGCCAGATATACTCCATCGCCGAAGCTTTCAACGCATTCTAATACAGGGTAAATCTGGTCTTCCCAGACACAGCGTTGCTCTCCGTCTCTTTCTGCTTCTTCTGTTTCCGGATAAAAATCATGTATTATCTCATTATTCACAATCTGGTAAATTGCTTCCAGATCTTCCACTTCGCTAAAGGCTAATTTCACTTCATTGATATCATTCGGGATGCTAACAGTGCCCTGATATCCTTCACCAATTTTAACAAGTCCCTTTTTCAGTAAATTATCTTCCAGGTCATAGATGTAGAAAACTCCCGTATAGAAAGCGCGAAATCTAACTTCTACATCTCTTGAAGTAGTGAAATTGAAATCATCAGCAATAATAAGATCAGTCATATCTTTGGTGTCATTATTGACTGGGTCATTACCTGTTGAGCAACCGATCATTAATAGGGCGAGAGACATCAGTAGTACACTAAAAAACAAAACAATAAATTTCTTCATATTAATTACCTCCAATTAAACTTAAAATCAATTTAAAACTATCAGTAGCAATTTCAGTACCATTTAAAAATAAAATCTCTACATTGTTGTGAAAACAGCACTGTCATTGCATTTTTGCAGAAACAATTTCTTCATAATAATATATCCTAAATCAATTACTATAAATAATCCCCGATTTTGGACATATGGTATTCCCATTTTCGGTCATTATACTTCTTCAACAACAATAGAGTCATTTGTATAAATGCAAATGCCAGCGGCAATCTGCAGGGCTTCACGGGCAATATCTTTAGCAGCCAGATCGCTGAATTTTACCAGGGCTTTAGCGGCAGCCAGGGCATAATTACCACCTGAGCCAATTGCTACTATGCCTTCATCAGGTTCCAGCACATCACCATTTCCAGTAAGCACCAGCAGGTTTTCTTTATCAGCCACGATCATCATGGCTTCCAGGTGGCGCAGCATTTTATCTGAGCGCCATTCTTTGGCAAGTTCCACTGCTGAACGCAGCAGATTGCCTTTATACTGTTTCAGTTTTGCTTCGAAATTTTCGGTGAGAGTGAAGGCGTCTGCAGTAGCACCGGCAAAGCCGACCACTACTTTATCCTCATACAACCTTCTGATCTTTCGGGCAGTGGATTTCATAACCGTGTTACCTAATGTAACCTGACCATCTCCGCCAATGGCAATTTTACCTTTGTGCTTTATTCCGATTATCGTTGTTCCATGCATTGAATCCATATTTACCCTGTGCCTAATTTTTTTTGAGTTTCTCACCCATTTCCTGTTTGGCTTCATGATATTCTGTTTCCGTATTAACTTCCCAGATATTGGTTTTATCCTTGATACCTTTGGCAATATTATCAACTGCTGTCATAGACGTGAGCATGGAATGATCCTGATTATTATAACGATGCAGACCATTTCTTCCCACCATATAAAGATTATCAATAGTATCCACGAAATCCCGGATGTGATCAAACTGGTCGTAACTGCCAAAATAGGCGGGATAGGTTTTTGGGGTGCGGATAACAACCGAATCTAAGACATCTTCCCGATCTATTATGCCGATTTTCACCATTTCATCAATTCCCAGTTGTGCCATTTTTGTGTCTTCCCAGCTCCACATTTCATCTGTCTCATTCAGGAAGTATTCCAGACCGATCCAGACGTTATCTTTGTCTGCCACCAGATATGGGCTCCAGTTATTAAACACTTGTACTCTGCCCACTATCACATCTCGTTCCTGAATATATATCCAGTTATCGGGAACAATATCATTCACTGTCTTAAAAGTACCCTTGTTTTTTACTTTCAATTTCTTCAGCAGTAATCCTACAGTGATGAAATCGCGATATATCAAACCTTCAGCGACTTCTTTTACTTTCGCAGGAACAGGTTCTCCCATTCCCAGAATCAGGTCTTTCACTGGCATTGTGGAAAAGTAAAGGTCTCCAGTGACTACTTCTTTTTCGCCTGTATCCGTATCGGTTATCTCAGCGCCAGTGATCTTGCCATTATCATAAATAAAACCAGTACAGGTCTTTTTCATATAGAGTTCTGCACCATCTTTCTGCACCATCTCAGCTACGGTTTCCCACATCTGACCAGGTCCATATTTCGGATAGGTAAATTGCTCGATCAAAGATGTTTCAGTTCCTTTTTGTCCAATTGATTTATCTTTCTTAAAGATTGAACGCACGGCGTGCAGTATAGCTTTTGAAATGGAAAGTCCTTTCACTCTCTGAGCTCCCCATTCAGGGCTAATATTATCTGGTGTGACACCCCATACTTTGGTGGTATAATCCCGAAAGAAAGTATTATATAGCTCTTTACCAAAGCGGTTTATATAGAAATCTTCTAAGGATTTTTCTTTGCGAATAGGGAAAAGGCGTATCCAAAAATAAGTAATCCCAATTTTGATGCAGCGGATTATACCCAGATTAAGGATTGTTTCCATA
>JAVCCT010000200.1 GCA_030765325.1 Candidatus Stygibacter frigidus
CCTGCAAATATTTCTTCACCCCCAATTCAATTGCCAGATTAAGCATATTCTGCGTACCCACTACATTAGTGAGCACAAACTGATTAGGTTCCAGAATACTGCGATCCACATGTGATTCCGCAGCAAAATTTATGATATAGTCAATACCAGGATACTTCTTCCCAATTTCCTGCAGTGCCGTTTTATCTGTAATATCAATCTTAATAAAAGTATATCTAGGATTATCAGCTACATCAACCAGATTCTCCAGATTACCTGCATAGGTCAGACTATCAATGTTAATTATCTCATACCCCGTATTCTCCAAAAGATACTTCACAAAATTGCTGCCTATGAAACCGCAGGCTCCGGTGAGGAGCAATTTTGAATTTTGAATTTTGAATTTTGAATTAGGGGGAGCTAATTTTGAATTGTAAATTTTGAATTTTGAATTATTAACTTGACCAAATGCTAATTTTGAATTATGAATTGTGAGTTTTGAATTATCAACTTGACTGGTTTCCCCAGAATTTATGTTATTATTATTCATATCTTACCATAATCCTTGTAATTTTTTATAGAAAACGAAGTTTTCTCCCATTCAAAATTCATAATTCATAATTCAAAATTACAAAAGGATGCAGCTCCGCCGCCTCACTTACTGAGTGTGAGTACGTAAAGAGTATAATCTACTGGCAATAACCAGGCAGCTTCACCCAATGTCAATCTCTTTTACATAAAAAGAGAACCTGATAACTCCTAAAATCTCCACTACAAGCCTATTATCACACCTCTGAACAACTTAACTTATAATACTACATCTCCAGTTCGATATTTTTTGTCAATAACAATCCGCTCATTTCCGCTCATTATGAGCGTTTTTGACTAATATCCTGAAGAATAGACCACGGATTTTACGGATTGAGCGGATATACACTGATAATACTCTCATGACTATTGGACTTCATGAAAATGAGGCGACTTGACTACTCGAAAACTTGACTTCTGGACTTCATGATAACTGGACTCATGCAGTCTGGAAGTCTAGTTTTCAAGTAAACTATCCGTGCCCCATCCGTGTAATCCGTCCAATCCGTGTTCCATTCTTCATCTTCGATTTCGGGATCCCACGCAAGGATCCTAAAGACGGTAAATAGAAGACAATCAATCCAGCGCAAGGATGCACTGGTTACAACAATAATTCCCTCTTATTCCCAACTGCCATTTGCAAATACCTGTATCCATAATGCAAGGATGCACTGGTTACAACAATAATTCCCTCTTATCCGCGCCCATCCGCCAAATCCGTCCAATCCGTGGTCTATCTCTCCTCCCTATCTCCTCACACGTTTACCCTCCCGATACTCCGCCAGCCAGTTCTGATAATCGTCCTCTTCCCCTCTCAATCTAAAAGCTTTCCTTTGCCGATAAAAATCCTGCTGGTTAACCTTTTTTATTGCATTGATATGATAAAACATCAGCTTCTCTTCCCCAACCTTGAGCACCGGACTATAATATCCCGCTTCATGATTAGTCATATCCTGGATCAATACCTGGCTTTGCTCAAATCCGGGAATTATGCTGTCTAATCCCAGATTCTTCTCCCTGTGGAAACCACCCAGAAAATAAAGCAGAGAATCAGCTTCAGCTCCATTTTTCAAGTCATTAATAACCGCACGAATATATTTCTTACCTTTTCCCAATTCTTTATCAGAGGTAAATATCTCTTTGATCTTTGGTTTTGCCTCTTCATATGTTAATTGCTTAGCAGCTTTCTTTTTCCGCATAAAGAGTACCGCATAACCATTATCAACTTTCACCAGCTGTGTCATTTTCTCGTTCCAATACAATCTCATCAAGGTTGATCTGTATTTCGCCAGATTACCTAACCTTGGAAAATCTTGCTCAAATTCCTGATATGGCGTCTTAAAAATATTTGCCGATTCCGCATATCGCGCACAATCATTAAAACTTGATGTAGAATCAAATACCGTCTTTGCCTGATTATATGCCAGCGAATCAGCTTTGAAATAAGCCAGTTCATCCCTGATCTGATCACGCACTATTTCCAGACTGTAATATCCAGCCCGTTTCACTTGCCCCTTTCCGATTATCAGCCAGCCGGCATCTATTTCGAGCGGTGAACTATACATTTGCTCTGGAATATTGCGCATCAGATTCTGCATTTCCTTCGGCAGAGACTGATATTCTATCATTCCATCTTCCAGATAATAACTGGTATCAGAAAAACACCATTTCACCAGCTCATAATCAACGCCCTGACGCAGATAATTATATGCCAGCTGTGCTCTTTCGCTATCTTCACAGACCAGAAATCTGCAATTCACTGCATCTTCATGATAATATTTACCCAGATTACGCTCATAATAGTCCGCTATCTCCAGACTATCAACCCTCACGCTATCCGGCTCCAGCTTATATACCACTCCTGAAAGCGATACACTGTCCCTGCTGGTCAGGTCTTTCTGGTGCTTTTGAAAATAATCTTTAATTACTTCTTCATCTGAACCAATATCACCCACTGTTTTAAAATATCCTAATTCCATCAAATCATCAAATTCAGGTATATATCTCGGATATATGGAACTCACCACAAAAAAAGACTCAATCCCATCCCCAGAAACCACGCCATAAACTGTGCCTGC
>JAVCCT010000019.1 GCA_030765325.1 Candidatus Stygibacter frigidus
CCTTAAAATGCACCTTTGAAACTAAATTATACACTTTCTTAATTGCAGTATTCAGGTCTTCCCCATTGGCTACAATATTCAATACCCTGCCTCCTGAAGTCAGTATTTTATCATCATGCAATTTACTACCCGCATGGAATATAACACCGTCAACTTCAAGTGGAATATTAATCTCATATCCCTTTTTGTAATCCAGAGGATAACCTCCCGATGCCAGAACCACATCCACAAAATATCCAGGATTAAATTCAAGTTCAAGATCACTCAATTCTCCTTTAATGCTGGCAATAACAAGTTCCAGTAGATCAGTTTTTAATGCTGGCAGCACAACCTCCGTTTCAGGATCTCCCATTCTCACATTGTATTCCAGAACCGAAGCTCCTTCAGCAGTGAGCATTAATCCAAAGTACAATACACCATGATAATTGAATTTTTCTGCTTTCAATCCTGCAATTGTGGGTTCAATAATCTCTTTCTTGATCTGAGCAAGCATTTCTTTGGTGCAGAAATCTACGGGACAAAACGCTCCCATCCCTCCAGTATTAGGCCCTTTATCATTTTCAAGCAATTGTTTATGGTCTTGTGAAGGCAGTAGTAGTTTATACTCTGAGCCATCTGTAAATGCCAGTATCGATAATTCCTGCCCAGTAAGTAATTCCTCGATCAATATTTTGGCATCTGCTCCAAAAGTATCTTTAATATTATTAAGTGCTTCATTGGTTTCTGCCCTGGAATTACAGACGAAAACCCCTTTACCAGCAGCAAGTCCATCATACTTGATCACACATCTTCCCTTAAGTTTATTACAGTATGCCCGAGCTTGTGCCATATCACTAAATCTATCATATTCAGCAGTTTTAACGCCGTATTTGATCATGAATTCTTTGGCAAATATTTTGGAGCTTTCCAGTTGTGAAGCTCTTTTATCCGGACCAAAAACCATTATATCACTATCGATGAAATAATCTGTAATCCCCTCATTTAAGGGTTGCTCTGGTCCCACAAATATAAGCTTCACATTATTATCTTCACAAAACCGCTTGATCCCGGCAAAATCATTAACCTTTAGCTCTACATTGTTTTGAGTTCCAGCATTTCCAGGGATGCAAAAGACTTTATCAGCTTTTACGCTTTGCTGAAGTTTCCAGACTATTGCATGCTCTCTGCCACCAGAACCTATCACGGCTATATTCATTAATTTACCTCAGTAGATTATTTATCTTTCTTTAAATTCATTATCAGCTTTTATCAATGATTCCTTGATATCAGCTATTTCCTGATTCACTATTTTGCGCAAGCGGTTGATATTTAAACAATTAATAGCTGCCTTAGCTGCATTTCCGGGATCGATTACTGTTAAACCAGGTGTTTTGGAAGGCATGATCAAGGTAGAATTTATATTCACTATCATATCTATCTTATCCTTGTAGGGAGGACAGCTTATCACGGGCAGTGAACTATTTGCTGCCAGTGCTCCACCCAGTCCATTTGATCTGCCGGCTACTGCTATGATCACTCCCGGTTCAATGGAATTATTATACACACTCAATACCTCCGGTAATCTCTCTCCATTTTTATGAGCTGAAACCACTCTCATTTGGGTGAATATCTCATATTTTTCCAAAGCTGTAATGATCTTCTCGCAATGTGACAGATCAGAAGGAGAACCCATAAATATGCATACATAACCATCTTTGATAATCCCTTCTTTCACCAGGTTGCCAGCAACTCTCTTTTCTATATCAATTGTTTCATCACATATCATTTTATTGCCAGTTATAATATTATAAATAGATAAATAACGTCTCGATGTCTCAGAGATTACTTCAGGTGGAAGTATTTCTGGTATCTGACCTTCAATTTTATTATTTAAAAGCCACTGACGCACATATTCCTTGTCCATCTGATCAATATTTGCAGGGTCTTTTTTATATGAATCAAGTGACCAGAATCGTGAACTATCAGGAGTGTGAATTTCATCAATCAGGATCAATTTACCATTCAGTAAACCAAATTCATATTTTGTATCAACCAGAATTATGCCCTTACTTGCTAATAACTCAGTTCCTCTCTTAAAAAGCTTGAGAGCTACTTCTGCCATTTGATTATATAATTCTGAAGTAGTCCAGCCTTCTTTAACAATATCCTCAGGTGTGATCTCACGATCATGCTCCTCCTTAGTGGTTGGAGTAAGAATGGGCTGGGGAAATTTCTGATTTTGAATGAGCCCATCTATTGCTTTCACTCCAGAAAAATCTCTATCACCCTTTTTATATCTGCGCAACATGGACCCTGTAAGATAACCTCTAACTATCATTTCGATCCTGATAGGTTCTGCTTCTTTTACTAAAGCTATATTAGGATCTAACATTTTAATGAAATGATTTCCAATGATATCCTCAGTCTGCTCAAACCACCAACTGGATATGCCACTTAATACGGCTCCCTTATAGGGTATTTCTGAATTTAATACACTGTCAAAGCTGGAAATTCTATCTGAAACCACCAGCATCCTTTCTGTGTCACTTATTCTAAAACTGTCTCTAACTTTACCGCTATGAATCTTCTTTAACTGCGGAGAGTTAATTTTATTGATCACATACATTTGCACCCTCTCATAAATTATTAATGCCGGAAATGTCTTATTCCGGTAAATAGCATATTAATATCCAATTCCCGGGCTGTTTTAATTACTTTTTTATCCCTGATAGATCCACCAGGCTGGATGATGTTTTTTATCCCATATTCAGCAGCCAGTTCCAGATTATCTGCAAAAGGGAAGAATGCATCAGATACCAATATGCTTTTACTGATCTGGGCTGCGATATATCCTTCGATATCCTTGATACCATTTTCTTTTGCTTCATTACCTAAATTCGTTATTGATTTATCAAGTGCTAATTGGGTGGCTATCAGTCTGTTAGGTTGACCTGTTCCCATGCCTGTCAATCGCAATATCCCCTTATCTGACCGTTGAACTATCACAATTGCATTAGATTTGATGCTGCGAACAGAGCGCAATCCAAACTCAATCAATTCCTTATCAGAAACCC
>JAVCCT010000264.1 GCA_030765325.1 Candidatus Stygibacter frigidus
ATAAATATTCCCTACGGGAAAAATGTCAATTCCCTGAAATTGACAAATATGATGAATATGTGCACTTTTTGACAGAAAAATACGCAAATCTGCAATGATATCAATTACTTAGGTTGAACAGTCTCTTCTATATACCACCTTTGATGAAATCGCAAAAACTATCGGACACAAAAATGCATTATTTAGTATATAAGGTGGTTTGATGATAATGATAAAAAATAAAGAGCAGATAAAAATTGCAGGATTAGAAGAATGGCGTAATGGTCAAAGCCTTCCAAATAGATGTCAGTAAAAAGAGGTTGGATTCTGTTCATGTCTATTACAAGATGGCATGTTTGGGTAGAATTAGATGATTGAAGGAAGCAAGAGGGAAGTTTTTACGGAATTTAAAGAACAAAAAGTAAGTATAGGATTTGAGGACTTATAAACGACTTTGACTGGTTCTCGAGGAGCAATGTCTTAAAATTTATTTCAAGAGGAGCATTTTAATTTCCTGAGAACCATCCTTAGTGAGTAATCTGGCGAAGTAGATTCCGCTGTTTACCTGGCGTTTTTCAGCATCTTTGCCATCCCATTTAACGGATTGCAAACCAGCCGGGAGATTCCTGTTAAACAAAGTGACAATGTGCTGTCCTTTAACGGAATAAATAGCCAGAATAACATTTTGAGGAAAATCCAGCTCAAAAGAAATTTCCGTTTCTGGGTTGAAAGGATTAGGGTAATTCATCAAGCTGCTATTAATTTCAGGAAGTTCATCTTCTGCCTGTTCACTTGCAGAAACACTGATAAAATATTGTTGAGGCAGGCAATTATATCCGCTTACAGAGAGATTAATATCTGTTCCACCAGTAAGTAAAGTATCAATGGATATATTGCAGATACCAAGAGAGTCTGTGGTTCCGACGCCGATCACCGTGCTGTCATAAATTAGGGCAGTGTGGAAATTCTCAGCCGGCTCATTATTATTCATCAATTCTGCATAGATCGTGATATAAGTGGCATCCGTAGTTATGTCACTGGGATAATTAACCGTGATGCCCACAGGCGGAGCAGTCCAGATAGATAAAGTGGGGTCAGCGAGTACATTACAATCATAAAAGCACCAGCGCAGAGCTCCCTCTTCATGCTGACCAGGAGCCGTAACCCAGGGAGCAGTGGCAATTTTTGAGAGTAGATGCGTTTGGGCAATATCATTTACTTTATCAGTATAAAGAGCATTTACAAATTCACGGTGCAAGTGCTCAGAAGGTCCTTCTGTTTGCCCTTCATTGAACCAGCCATAGCGAGAATTACCAACGAATCCTGAGATAAAATTAGGTAGTTTTAGAGCTTCTTCTGCAACGCAATCATCCTGATCAAAGCCACCACAATTACAGCCATGAGTATAGACCAGCGGAAAGGTGTGATCCAGACCATTCAATTCAAGGAAGTTTTCTTCAATCATATCTTCATTATGCATTCCGAACATATATTCATAATTTGCGTGACCCACGTGATGTAGAAAGGAAGTTCCCTGGTTAAGAAGCTCCAGCAGGTCAGACATAGTCCATTCGCCACTATCGCGTTCATTAAGATAAGTGATATTATCAGTTATTGGAATTCCACTGGTTTCATAACCATAATCATCACGAGTTCCTACCAAAAGGTCAAGATAATCTCCACCCCAGGTGAGAGGATCCAGCCACAATTGTTCACCGGCAAGCATCGGGCGATCAAGGTCAGCATCAATAGGATTCTGAGCATAAAGAATAGTTTTATTGATCATATTAGTAAGCTCAATCTGGTCAGAAAATGTCAGCCGGGAGACAGCCACTTCGGGCAGCAGATCATCTTCTTCCGGTTCTCCCCACAAACCATCATTGTCATCATTCCAGGTGCCATCAAGGGCACTATAATAAATATCAGCCGGGATGCTGTCATCTTCATATAGAGTGGTAGATTGCACCTGGCAATAAAATCCGCGCTGCGGGATGAGTTCGCTGTCACCTGCTAACAGTACGCTACTGATGCCATAATCAGTATATTCATTAATTATATGATTTCTGATCTTCTCTGGCAGATCTACACCAGGAAGATTATTTTCAATGAATTCAATAGTACAATATTGAACTCTTCTTCCATAAGTATTATAAAATCCTTCCAGTTCCTGCAGATCAGCTAAAAACTCCTCAGTGCATATTACCAGCAGTTCATATTCTCCTTCACGGTTCATACTTTGCGGATACAAATTAAGTAATTGGGGATTATCCACAAATCGAGAGATTTGCAAAGCAGTATTTTTGGAATAATTACTAACAGATTTATTAGAGCGATTAAGATCTCCTGCTTCAGTGGATATTTTAATTTGAGCCTTATTATAGCTGATGATAGTATTTTGGGCAGGATTATATTGGATAGGACAAAAGCTGCTTAATGCAATTCTGTAACCATGCCGGGATTCAGTTTTGAGTGATCCGGTATTTTGGGTTGGTAGATTTATATTTTGCTGATATATTTCCTGGTCAAATAGAAATCCTGTTTGATCAGTGGAGCCTACAGGTAAAACAGCCTGAACAGGATAGAGCAGACCATCGAGTTTCCAGGAAGTTGCTCCTGAGAGGATCACTTCTATATTGATGGCATTTTCTCCGGGAGGTAATAAGGATTTTATTGTCATCCAAGGCAAAGCGGGTTCGCCCATCTCACCTCTGTGAGCAGATTCCGGGACAATAAAGCGATAATAATCCGTTCCTTCAATTCTTTGTTGAACAGGAGCTTTAAGATCAATAGATAAATTTATTTCACGTGAGAAAAGCAGACAGGCTAATAATAAGATAAAAATAATTGCCAAAAGTTTTTTCATTGTTATTACTCCTTGATCTCTTTTGTCTGGAGATATTTCTCTTTTTCAATTCCGCCACAATATTTTTGCACTCTTTTGATGAAAACATCCAGTTTTGCTATTAATTCACGATCTGAGATATAACCTGGGGCATAGATCAATAGCATGGCATCAGTTGTTGCTAATGTAACTCGAGTGCGCAGAGAATCTTTGATCGGGCTGCCCAAAGCTCCTTTTTCATCAGCAATAAGATAGCGTTCATTCAGGTCAAGATATTGATTATCAATAGCAATATAACCATCACCTGATCTGCCCATTCTTCCGGTTAATTTACCTTCCACTGAGCTCGCATCATATACACAGATCGGCAACAGAAATTCCAGAGAACACCAGTTGCCAATATCCACCAGCGGATTAATGCTGTTATAACCTTTATTTTTGAGGCCACGTCTTAGCAATGCTTCACTGGACGGTCTGCGTTTGGTGGGATCAATGCCAATTTCCTTAAAAAGGTCTCGAGCTTGATCAACTCCAGAAATCTCACCTATCGCTAACTTTGAGTATCTTTTGCAATACTCTGTTCCCAGCTCAATCAATTTTGCATAAGGCTCTTCAACCGCTTTATTGGCAAGGCTCTGCAATCTGGCAATTGCCAGTTTGACCATACCTTTTTCATTTCTTTCTTCTTTCATGAACAAATATTTTCATATCCTGAAATAATGACAATATTTCTTTTTATTAATCTATTGATTAAGAATTAGCTTGCCAGATATATTGTAAAATCCATTGTCTGATTGACAGTTTTATAAATGGTGATCTAAAAAACTGGAGGGTATTATAATGACAAGTGGGAAAAGAATTATTATTGCTACATTAATTGGCTTATGTTGTGGGATAGTGTGCATTACTCTGGCAGGGAGTGGGGGGAAACAATTACCGGGCATAATTATTATGCAAATGTTGATCAGTCGGACCTTAATGGGCTTTGTGATAGGTATAAGTGCAATAAAATTGAACTGGGCACTTCATGGGATATTATTGGGATTATTGATGGGGTTGCCGATGGCATTAAGCAGTTCAATTGTAGTCAAAGGTACAGATTTTACACCACAGATGATGATGTTTTCTACTTTGATCATTGGTGCAATATATGGGTTTGTTATTGAATTTTTCACAACAGTGATCTTTAAGGCAAAACAACTGGGATAAATACTGATCGGGAAATTGAGGAAGTTTGCAGGGATTTGATTACTAAAATGTCTTCTATATTAGATAAATATGTGGACAGTAAATATTAGCTGAATATTTTTAGGGTAGATAAATAATAAGGAGGCAATGATGCAAAAACACATGAATCTGAGAACAATGTTAGTGTTCCTGCTGGTAATATTTACAGGTATTATCTTTGCTGATAATAAAATATTAAAAAATAGTAATGTCAGCAAAAAGAATTACAAGGAGCAGAAAAAAGAATACCTTCTGAAAAAACTCCCGCAGGACGCTGAAAAGGTAGAGGTCGAAGGTAATAAATACTTCCGGCATAATGGTATCTATTATCGTCCTGGCAAGAGTGGTTACCACGTAGTGAATGCACCTCATGGTTTAAAAGTGAAGCATCTTCCCAGAGGGGTGAGAATTATCCGTCATTATGATGTGGATTATTACTTCTATTATAACACTTACTACCGTTATGATCCTATCAACACAGTTTACATAGTTATCGATGCTCCGGAGTGGGCTGATAATGATTTTTATGATGATAAACTTAATCTCATGGATGGTTCTGTGCTGGTTGGAAAATATCTTGGTGGTGATAGAGACGAAATAGATTTCATATTTAATGGTGAAAAGAAAAGATTCCTCGTAGAAGAGGTGATCTCTATTGAATTTGCTCCACCAATATATGATGGAGATGATTTCTGATCAATATCTAAGTTAGAATAATATACATTCTCCGGGTACGGGGCCCGTCAAATTCACAGAAATATATACCTTGCCACGTACCCAGGAGCATTTCCCCTTCTGAGATAATAATATCCTGCGTACAGCCAATAATAGAACTCTTGATATGTGCATCAGAATTTCCTTCCAGATGTTGAAACTGCTTTAATATTGGTGATATTCTATCCAAACCCAGCAGGAAATCATGCTTAACACTGGGATCAGCATTTTCATTAATAGTAACTGCAGCAGTAGTGTGAGGTACATGCAATATCAGGTGTCCATCATCTACTTGCCAT
>JAVCCT010000245.1 GCA_030765325.1 Candidatus Stygibacter frigidus
ATGATAGCCTAATCCTGAGAAGATATTATTATGACAGCACAGCAATCGCTGAGCCAGTAGCAATTCCTGATTTTGATTACCATGAAATTACAAATGTAGAAATACTTAGTGAGCACCTGCTTATTTACTCTCAAACCATGTTTGGCGGAGAGAAATTAGGCGTTTATGATTTCAATGGTCAACCGAGTGAACTTCTGCCTGAGAATCCTTATCAATATCTGGAAATGTCAAACTATTATTCAGGTGCCTATAGCTGTAAAGATGGAGATGACATCTATTTCTGCTGGCTCGATGGAGGCACTTCAGAGCGTCCTGATGAAGGTGAATATGGCTGGAACTGGTATATGCAGAAATTCCGCATTCCAACTACTGAAAATTCTCCTGCCGAGATCAGCAGCACCCCAGAATTGCAATTATATCCAAATCCTTTTAATCCTGACCTTAACATCTCATGGGAAGCAGAAAACATGGAAAATTCTAATACAGAAATCGCCGTCTATAATATCAAAGGACAGCAAATCAGATCCTGCCAGATAGATTCCTGCCGCGGCTGCCTTAACTGGGATGGGAGAAATGATAGAGGATTCTCCTGTTCTACCGGAGTTTATTTTGTTCGCATCACAACAGGCGGGAAAAACATAAGCCACAAAGCAGTGCTTTTGAAATAAAATCAGGGACAGGTGATATTGCCTGTCCCTTTTTTTAAATTTAGATTCTGTTATTTATTTATATTCCAAGCCAAAACCATAAGGGAATAAGGGATTATAGTCCTTATCACCCAAATTCCAGTTTTCATCATCATAGCGGGGCCATGAGAAGCTTAATTTTCCCTGGATGGGGTAATCACCAAATATTACGTCCGCAACGCCCTGTCCTTCTGATCCGGGGAACCAGGCAACCACAAATGCTTTGGACTGCTCTAATTCCTGATTTACGACTAAAGGTCTTCCGCATATCATGATAGTTACCACGGGGATACCTTTACTGGTAATGCTCTTAATGGTGGCAATATCTTCTGGATGCAGTTCATGCAGATATAAATGAGTACCATAAGGTCCTTTTTTCATAATGGGAATATCTTCACCGGGGAGAGTATCTTCAGAAGTTGAACCCTTGGAGATATTAAGCCCTTTTGCGAGACCACCTACGCGAATATCACCCAGCATTTCAGCATAAGGGGTTTCGCCAATAACCACAATTGCCACATCATGTTTATCTGGATCAGCAGCAGAACCATCTATACTCAGATCAGTATTTGGCACTACCCGGTTTATACCTTCCCAGATTGAAGTTCCTCCCAAGATAAGGGAGTTTGTTTCAGAGATATTAAGATTTTTCCTGGGAGAAGCACTTTCAGTATCAGTTTCAGTATAGGAGCCGCTTATTTCAGGATCATTATCATTAACCCCCTGCCAGGCGACTGTAAATCCACCACACTGATGTCCGCGATTATGAGCATTCTTTCCTGCTACTAAGATACGGGCATTTTTATTTAGAGGTAGTATATCATCATCATTTTTGAGCATAACAAGCGATTTCCTGACCGCTTCTCTGGCAACTTCACGATGTTCTAAGCTACCGAAAATGGAATTCTGGAGTGATAATTTTCTTTCAGCTGGACGCGGTTTATCAAATAAACCGAACTTAAATTTCACGCGCAAAATACGTTTTACAGCATCATCAAGACGTTCCATAGGGATGCGTCCAGATTTCACATTCTTTTTGATATATTCAATAAATTCTTTCCATCTGCCTGTGATCATGAACATATCCATGCCGGCATTTAATGACATTACTGCTGATTCTTCATAACTATCAGCCAGATAATCTATGCCATCCCAGTCAGAAATAACAAATCCATCAAATCCCAGTTCTTTTTTTAGAATATCTGTGATCAAATATTTATGCCCATGGCATTTCTCCATATTCCAACTGCTTAATGATACCATCACAGTAAGCACACCTGCTTTTACGGCTGCTCTATAGGGTGGAATATGAATTCTACGTAGTTCTTCATCAGAAATATTCATATCACCTTGATCAATTCCGTGCGTAGTAGCACCATCACCAACAAAGTGTTTTACACAGGCAACAACCTTCTCTTCACCAAAATCTCCCTGAAGACCTTTAACAAATCGAGGTGCATATTCGCTTACGATACGCGGGTCTTCGGAATAGCTCTCATAGGTACGACCCCAATGGCTGTTACGAGCAACTGCCACGGTGGGAGCAAATGTCCATTCCACTCCGGTAGCTGCAATTTCTCGAGCAGTAACGGCAGCTATCCTCTCAATCAGATCAGGATCATGTGCAGCACCAAGTCCTATATTGTGAGGAAACACAACTGCTCCCTTCACATTCGTGTTGCCATGGATAGCATCTACACCATAAATGAGCGGAATTGCCAGATGGTTATCATCTGCTTCCATAGAAGCTGCCCAGTATTCGTCATTCATCTTTATCCAGTCTGCTGGTGTATTATCACCGGGTACTGAACCTCCACCGCTGAGTACTGAGCCAATATGATATTCCTTAACTTCTTGAGGAGTTACGAATTGGCGTTCCGGTTGAGTTATTTGTCCAACTTTTTGGTCAAGGGTCATTTTTTTCAGTAATTCAGATATTTTCTTTTCTATAGAATCCATTTTAGCTCTCCATATTTATAGTTTTCTTTAATTCAATATCAATCCGGCTTATCTTTCCGGATCTTAATTTCCGGGCAATCTCACCAGATAATTCCGGTGAATCAAATTTCGAGGTATTGCCATTAAGATCAGTTAATACCCAGGCAGCAGGTGAAACGGCATCATTACCGAATGTGTCAGCATGATCTGTATTGTGATAAGTAACAAGCGTACTGCCCAGAAACATGAAACTAAAGCTATTTTCAGCAAAATGAACGGTCTGCCAGCTGCCGGCAATCTTCAACCTTTTATATTGAGCTTTCGCGGTAAACAGCCAGACAGGTAAAGCAGGAGTAAATTTCAATTGCAATTCACCTTCTTGATCTATCGTAAAGGGCTCTTTGCCTACACACATAAAAGTGATGATGTTGATAAATTCTGCTGTTGCTCCGCTTAATCGGGCTACAAATCCATTTCCATGGATAGACGAATCAGGATTTGCACTGCTAACGATAAAAGACGAATTCTCCAGAATACTTCTGCCATACACTTCGGGGTTAAAAAAGGGCACAAAGACATTTTTGAAATCCAGGTAAAACTCATCATAAAGTCCATTACGAAGCAATTCCAGCATATATTTATATTCCATGTGCAGCCAGATAGATTCATTTTCAAACCAGCCAGGTGAGAATGTTCTCGCCCTGCCGATCTCCATGGGCTGATCAGCTAAAGAAGAATTAACTTTGTACATTTTTAATTTTGTATCATAGAGACCGCTTTTTCTGATATTCTGAGCAAATGCCTTTGCCATTTGTTTTTCCGGCTGGCAGCGCAGATAATGTACTGGTCCCTCCAGAAAGAGTGGCAGTGCTTTGTGGATAAATTTCTTTGCTCTAAAGCAGGGTAATCCTTTGGGATCCCTTTTA
The DNA here is from genome assembly GCA_030765325.1 of Candidatus Stygibacter frigidus. Classification (GTDB taxonomy): domain Bacteria; phylum Cloacimonadota; class Cloacimonadia; order Cloacimonadales; family TCS61; genus Stygibacter; species Stygibacter frigidus. The sequence continues at coordinate 3,551 of JAVCCT010000245.1, forward strand.
GTTATAATTTTGCCATCTTGATCAGATAATTTGATCTCTTCATATTCCACAGCTTCACTGCTGAAATATGTAGAGATGATATTATCTTCCCTGTCCCAGGCTTTTTCAATTCCTTCATTAAGTTTTTTAAGACCTGATTCCAGAAATTCGATTAGCTTAGTTTTGGTGATAAGCGTTTCCTTTCCGCTTATACCCAGCCTGGTTTTCCGACGATAATCTTCTCTTGCTGTTGATGACTTATCCCAAAACTCAAATGGTGTTATTTTTGCCTTAAGCAAGGATGAAAGGGAATCCATAAATTCAGATAGTTCTTCATATATATACCAGTCAGTATCATATTCTTCTAATGCCCTCAAAAGAAAGATTATATGCCGTTTTACTTCCAGTGTCTCACTGATACTGGAACCCATCAGCCCCGGTAATCCATTCAAGGCATCATACCAGTTAGGCTTACCTGATTCCATTTCAATCCCAATCCCTGCGCAATCCAAAGAAGAAAGTTTATTAACGATTAATGAAAGCATTTTATTAAATAGAGAAGTATAATACACATCCCCATTACTGGTGCGAACCTTGTTAGGATCCTCTGACCTTTTGCTGATCATTATCTCTTTCTCTTCATCAAATATTACAGCATTAAGCTGCATGGCATTACCATCCCAAAGGACATATTTGTCATCACGAGGCTGCACGCAGTGAGGATTATCGTAGAAAGAAAACTGCTTTTTTTCAAACACCAGCCAGTTTTTCTGCTCAGGATATACTGCCAGGAAATTTTCCAGAAGATCAAGATTATATGTCCAATGATCAGTCCAGTAACCTTCTCCGTAATTTGTATCATGATTTTTGTGGCAGCTTCCAAGCAGGTCTCCCAGGAAAACATCTACCTCACATTTCAATGTTATCTTATTATCTTTCAAATAAACCAAAAGCTCACCGGGAATAAATGGTTCTTGTAAATATGATGCAACCGACCTAACCTGTTCTTTTTCCAGATATTCTGCTAAGATTGACTTTACTTTTTCTCTATCTGTCGCTGTATAACGAACTTCTCTGATCACCAGGGGGTTAAACCCGTCTAACTGGATCAGATTATAAAAGTGCTCAACGTTTCCTTCCTGCACATCAGGATTAAAAAAGAGGTCACATCTTCTATTCTGGTTTACATCTCTAAAATTCCCATTTCCCTGGGAATAATGAGTGGGTGCCAAACGATAATCATTATAATCTCTTTCCAGATCTCCATGCTTGCGGGAATATAGATGCAGGGTCGTCTCAGACTGCTTCCCTTTTAAAGTATAAGGGAAACCACCCCGCAGCACATTATCCAGAAAATTCTGCTTTGTATAGTTATTCAAGAGAGGTTCCTGACTATTTATGAAGTTATTTTGAGTTAATGTCTCGATGATCTCCTGATTAATCTGAGAAATATTATCTATATAATCCATTTTCGTGATCACAGGCACAAGAGCATTTAATTCCTGCACAGAGCTGGCGTGTCCTATGATAGAGATATATGTATATGTCTCACCTGGGGCAATTTCAGCTTTAAAATTTCCCATGGCACAGGGCAGCCTGTTCTCGTAAATCTGATCTGACTGCATTTCCTCCGAAGAAGTAATGAGAAACTTTTCAGGATAATTGTAATCACCTCTAATCCCAAAAATCTTTACAGGGTCATAGATGGGTGTGACTAACCTTGAACCAGAGCTTTCAGGCTCAAATCCCAGATAGAAATTGCCTTTCTTTATCCTAACCACATCAGGTCTATCAGCAGGTTTTACCTTACCTCGATAAAAAGGTACTTTGTTTTCATAATTAACGACCTCTATGAATGCTTCCATTAATCGCCGCATAAATTTTAGACCGTTATTATCCAGTCCATAAGGAATAATAAGGGGTAATCCATCAAGACCTTCCAGACTTACCGGCTTAGTGCCAATATTTTGTATATGCAGTTTGCGTACCAGACCGGCATATTCACCCTCAGGAACATTGAAATACTCTACCTTGAATTTTAATCCCAGTGTGTAATTAACTTCCTCAAGATTTAATTGTGCTGGTGCAATAATCATGCGCTGTTCTTTCTGCATCTGATCATCTCTCAGATTGTTCTGAAATGGTTCATAAAATGAACTCTGTTTATCATCTGAGAATTTTATAAATGTCCTGAATCCTTGAGTTGAAACAAGATTATATGCCCAGTTAGCCGGCAAAAATTCCATTATCGGATGCTGCTTATCCTGAATACCCATGCTGCAGATACACTGCCCGCGATTTACATAAAATGTCCACATCGGGATGCCATTTTTACCAGCGATCCCAGGAAAGAAACTTGAGAATAATTTAGAAGTGTTATAATCATTGATTATGAACTCTCCACTCTCATTTAGTCGGTATTGATTTTCTCTTGTTGAAATCAACCCTACCCCCTTATTGCATCATTGATTAATTGGTGCATCAGCCGGTACAATACATACCGGCTGATGCTATCTATATTATTTCAAAAGGATCATGCGTTTTGTGTCTACTAACTTTCCATCTACTGTCAGTCTGTAATAGTAAATACCTGAAGCAGTATTGCCAGCATCCCAGGTGTAATGATAGGTATCTGCTGTTCTGAATCCATTTACCACGTTTTCTACCAGACGTCCTCTTACATCATAAACATTGATAGAAACATTACCGGCATTATTCAAGGTGTAGCTAATATTTGTAACCGGATTAAATGGATTAGGATAGTTGTTTCCTAAGGTATACTTGGCTTCTGGTGTACCAGGTAATTCTTCTGTGATTGATGATTCGTAATTATGGAAATAGATGTTATCTACATATACTGTGCTAAGATCACCAGAAATGATCAATTGGGCAAGATTTCCTGTAGTAACCAGAGCAGTGAAATCTGACATCGGGATATCAAAGCTGATCCATGTTTCACTTTGTAATGCTGGAGTTGTAGTTGCGTCAAAAGTGAGTTCATGTTCTACATCATCGCCACCCCAAACACCATCAGCGCCAAAATCTACTAATTTGATCTTAAATATTGCTGGAGCAGCAGTTGCATCTGGAGTCCAAATGTCCATATGGAAATGAGTCATTTCTGAAGCATCAATGGTCTGAGAAGTAAACTCGATCCCGGCATAAACAAGGTTAAAGTAGCGCTTTGTGTCATTGCCATCAATCTGCATATTAGCCACATCTGCCTGATCCCATTCTGCTGACCAGGTATCCACATTAACATCATCGTAGGAATTACTGAAAAGTGAGATCACATTAACTGCTGGTACAGTTGGAACTGGAGCAGCTACAGTCGGTCCTTCTGGTGGAGCACCTTGTTCATGGAATGTTATATTATCAAAATAGCAGATATTGTCCTGCAATCTGCCTCCCAGATCAAAATCTGGAAATATAACTATCTGGTCTATTATTCCTGTAATGCCTGCCCCAATACTACCTGAAAGATCAAAGGTTAATTCTTCCCATTCATTGATCACTGTGTTAGCAACTTTGACTTCTGGCTGGGCTTCATCATTTGCCTCTACAAATTTTACTCCTACATCACTGATCACAGGTTTCCAAACCATCACTTTCACAGTACAATTAGTTTCATCAAAAGAAAACTCGCCGATATCAGAACCATGCTGAGATTCGCAACCAGCCCAGGGATTTCCTGCCTGAAGAGCTGTAAATTTGGCGACTGTTGATGAAGTATTTACTCCAGAAACATCTGGATTGTCAACGATCTCAAGTGGGGGATTAGTTAAGTTTTCAAATACTGTCCAGGTCCAGTCTGCTCCATATCCGCCTTCTTCAAAATCGATTGGTGCATTCAGTTCTCTCGTATTTCCTGAATTACCTTCTGGTGAAAAATCATATCTTTTTGTGATGCCATTGATGCTAAGCACTAATTCCACATTGCTGTTTTTGGCTACGGCTTTATAAGGAATGCGTAATATTTCACCTGTCAGCTCTTCTGCACTGGCTAAGGCAATTGAATATCCTTCTGGATTAATTGCATTCAGAACACCTTCTTTGATCACAGGAGTACCAAATTCTAATGCATTGCTGTCAGTTGTCATTTGCAAACTGTATAATTCACCGACTGCATTAATTATTATTTCATTATTATTTATATCTATATCAACCCTACCCTGTGGTGAGTCAAAATTTCTTGCCTCTACAGGGAATACATCGATCAGATCGACACTGTATTGCAGAACAAGAGCGGCATCATAAGCCTCGACTGATTCATTTCCATCAACATCACCAGCAATCAGCTGCCATGTCCATGGTAAAGGAGCTCCGATTGGATCAAGCTGAACGGCATACTGCAACATATTAGCTGCGTCAAATGCATCCACACTCCAATCCGCAGTCACATCACCATAAATCCAATAAGGACCTGCATCATAGAAATAAACATTGTCTATATAGATTGTATTGGGATCTCCTGAAATTATCAACTGAGCAAGGTGACCAGTTGTAATCAGTCCTGTAAATTCTGATAAAGGAATATCCAGGCTAACCCATGCTTCGGATCCCATAACGGTTTCATCAAAAGTGAGTTCATGTTCCACATCATCTCCACCCCAAACGCCATCAGCACCAAAATCAACTAGTTTAACTTTAAATACTGAAGGTGCAGACGTATCATCTGGTGTCCAAATATCCATGTGGAAATTGGTCATTCCTGAAGCGTCAATTGTTTGAGAAGTAAATTCGATGCCAGCAAACACCAGATTAGTGTAAAGCTTGGTATCATTACCGGCAATCTGGATATCTTCCAAGTCTGCCACATCCCAGCCTGCTGACCAGGTATCTACTACAACATCATCATAAGCATTGCTATACAGTGAAATTACATGTTCAGCTTCAATTTCCGGCGTGGGTGCTGCCACTTCCGGTACTGCGTCTGCCAGAGTGAAATTCACATTATAAGTTAAGATAGTAGTTCCATCTTCAGCAGTAACAACCACTCCCGTGGTACCTGGAAGCATTTCTGCATCATTGATAACATAGCTGGCTAAGTCATCAGTTGTTGTAGCTGTAACCACTGGAACTTCCATAGTGCCAGCAGATAATTCTACGTCATAATTAAGAACTGAAGGTAAAAATCCTTCTACTGTAACATCATCAACCTGAAGGTCGCTCAATGTGGCGTCTCCACCAGGTACAAATGCTGAGTAAAAATAGATATTATCAAGATATATTGTGGATGGATTAACCCCCTGCTGTCCGTCAAACTTAAGTTGGAAAATATCTGCCATGGAAAGACCTGTGAAATTATTTAGAGGAATATCATAGCTGTTCCAGGTTCCTGTTATAATCGGCTACAGGGGAAGCAGAGTCTCACCAGTAGAAGCAATGATTGGAGTAAACATTACTACAGTTGCGTCTGGCGTACACATATCGATATGCAGATAATCCATTCCAGA
>JAVCCT010000062.1 GCA_030765325.1 Candidatus Stygibacter frigidus
AAAATCCTACATTACATTTAATTTTCAATTCCCCTCCCCTCATCTCCATATTTTCGAGTTTTCATAAAGTCCTGTTTTCGTGTTGTCACACTTTCGCCCCTTCTCATTTTCCCTCTTTTTTTTGTTCGCGTTAGTTCGGTTTGTTCGCGGCTAAAATAATCTTCACATTACATTTTGCAGTGACGGTGATCAGTGATTAGTGAAAAATAAAAAACCAGTCAAGTAACCCGATCACTGTTCACTGTTCAATAATCACCAGATAGTGACCTCTGTGGTGAAAAATCTTACATTACATTATCCGGGGCTATTCCCTATTTCAGCAGAATAACCTTCTTAACTTCACTTTGTCCGCCAGCTTGGAAACACAGAAAATAAATTCCGCTATTTTTTCCATTAGCATTCCAGACAACTGAATGTGCTCCGGCTGACATATTTTGATTCAGGATATTAGCAACCTTCTGTCCTTTTACATTATATACTGTTATTATTACTTGCTCATTTGTTGCAAGTTCAAAACTGATATTAGTTTCTGGATTAAATGGATTTGGGTATACTGAGTTCAGTCTTGTAAATCCCGGTGCTTCATTATTATAAATCACTTGAACATTTTTAGAATTTACTGTACCTGTAATATTGCCAGTTTCATCCAATGCGACGCTTATGATATTTCCAACTATTGCTTCAGAGGATGCGATAGCTATTTTAGTGCCATTTACTGCATAGATAATATTACTATTTAAAACATTGATCATTGATGGATCGATAACTTTTCCCAGATCAAGAGTAGCTGAATAGAAATCCTTACTTGATGACAGCTTTAATATTCCATTATCATAATTCGCACAAATATTTGCGGAAAGCTCTTTATCACTTCGATTTGTCCAGGGTAATCCAGGAATATTGCCTACTACGTAATTCGTAATCAATGCTGCGTCATAAGCCTGAATAGTACCATTAAGGTCCACATCAGCACGTTCTATTCGCCAATCTTCCCAGGGTAAGGGATCAATCTCAGGAATAGGATCATTTCCCACAACATAATTTAATACCAGAGATCCATCATATGCCTGAATTAAGCTATTATCATCAATATCTCCATATGCATTTGCAGGAAGAGTGGATATTGTCATTCCAATCATTTTCTCATCATAAATACCATGATTGTCTTGGACTATGATATCCAACTGATAAGGATTATAAACTTCATCTACATCCGAAAATACACCAGTAAATAACCCTGTATCACTGATCTCATAATCTCCCGAACCTGGAAATGGTACAGGATCAAATTCCCTCACTTCTCCTGCGGGTATCACATAACTGCCGGAAATCCCACTGATCTCATAGCTTAGTTCATCGCCCATCGAGACCCCTGCCACCCAGTTATCAGAACTGGTGATAGCTTCCTCGTTATAATAAAAATCTATATCCTGATACTGACGCAAAGCTATCACAAAATCAGCATCAAAATCAGGATTACCATACTTGGATACTGTCCAGCGGAACATTGCCAGATCATCTTCCATATAGTAATAAAACCCGTCTCCATATTCAGGATATGCCATCAAATCAGCACCATAAGCCGTGATGCACCGATTATTTTTGATATTTTCCTCATTCATGATATAAGTGAAATTATTATCAAAGACCAAAGAGCCATCTGTCAATAAAGTTACTGCACCAAAAGTGTCTCCATAAAAACTATAATTGAAAGGCAGATCAATTTCTGCCCAGCCATCATCATTATCAGTTACTTCTATAGGCTGCCAGTCCACTTCCGGAAATGCCTCTGTCCTGGTATCTTCCTCATAATTCCGCTTGATTGACCACTCCAGCGGAAGCTCTCCTCCACTCCAGTCCATCTGGATTTCAAAAGGCACTCCTTCAAATACCATAGGAAATTCGTCGGTTAATATCTCTAATCCCTCATAATCAATATCACCACTTACATTAAAATAATTATTCCAATTATTGATTAACCCCGAATTAGTCTGGCTGCCGGTGAATTCTTCCGGCTCATCACCCGTTTCATTGATCACACTATAGCTGATCACGCTGCCATCTCCCAGATTATCAGGATCAACGCTTTCCACGATCAGCCACCACTGCATCTCACCACCTTCTTCAAGTTCACTAAGTAGTGGTGTGATATCAAGTCCTATCTCCAAAGGTTGAGCTTCCGGCATAGTATTACCCGGCAGATTCCAGGCTCCACCCTGAAAATTGAAATACGGAAAAAGTAATTCTACTTCCGGCTCCCGGGCAGTGGGATCACTCGATACTCCTGCTCCTATCCGCAAAGTGTTTCTCACATTATGACTTATCTCTGCTTTCAGAGTCAATAATGGCTCATATTCTGCTCTTGCATGAATGCCATGCACTACATTTGACCAGATACCGCCAGTTTCTGTAGGTTCTGCCAAAGTTCGGTACATCACCCAGCAAAAGCCATTATTTCCCCAGTTCATGCCCCAGCTATTTACCATCTTGACGGCTCCGATCTCCCAGTCAAGCATATTCACTTCACCATCTCCATTGATGTCTATATCATTAGTAAATTCACCATCTCCATTATAATCATAACAGATTGAATCATTATAACCCACAAAAGTCATGGCATGATTAACCGGTGTCGTCCAGTCTGTGATAATATTTTCTCCACTAAAAGGACTTTCCTCCGGTAGCGGATAATATTCCAGACCACTCACTCCCGCACCAAAACATACCAGTCCTCCAGTTTCCTCTTCATTACCATGCTCATAAAACCAGTATTTAAGAGCTTCCAAGCCTTCCTCTGTACTCACATCAATAGCAAATATATCATCCACGCGGTTTTCCATGGCACTCCGGTAATTATCATAACCATCCATCCAGCCGGTTTGACCATAGGCAAACATCCCGCCATAAGTTTCTATTGTCGGACATCCCCCGGCTTTCACGATCTGCCACCCGTCAAAATGCCATGATCCGCCACCAGCACCACCATTCAGAAAATTCCAGGTATAATGATCAGGGTATTGTGCTGATTCCACATCTGCTGCCAGTCCCCGCAATCTATCTATCTCATAGGTAAAACAGTAACCTATACCACTCGCTTGTCCGCAAGAACCACCATCCTGACCAAACACAGGACGCAGCCATTCATGCTCCGAATTATCTACACTCAAAGGTAATTCCCTACTTGTATTTATCTCAGCCAGCTCCAGTCTGTCCAAACCATTTAAAAATTCCCAGTCCGCATCAGTCAATTCCCGCAGCCCCGGTTCAAAATCCACTGGCTCCACTTCGCATATCAATAAACTGAATGTAAAAACTAAAACAAATATCAATAATAACGTCCTGTTCATAACAGCTCCTTAAATAATTTCATTCTCGAACAACCTGCCCAATTACCCAAAAATATGTCAAAGTAATTATTCACCTACCCTTGATTATCGCTATCGAGACTGTTCAACATATTTTGAGGATTTTCACCGTAGGTGATATTTATTTGTAGCCCCAGGTTGGAGCGGAGCGACAATCTGGGGCTTTATAATTTATATTCACCTACCCGTTCCAAACACCGGCTCTGCCGGTGTTTGG
>JAVCCT010000135.1 GCA_030765325.1 Candidatus Stygibacter frigidus
CCAAACACCGGCAGAGCCGGTGTTTGGAACGGGTAGGTGAATATAAATTATAAAGCCCCAGATTGTCGCTCCGCTCCAACCTGGGGCTACAAATAAATATCACCTACGGTGAAAATCCTCAAAATATATTGAACAGTCTCATACTGAAGAAGTTATAATTGGGGAAAAATCATTTGACATTAAGGCTTTTATTTAAAATATGTAATAAAAATATCAGAACTTCAAAAGGAGGTATTATGACAGAATTGAAGTATGGGAAAATCGGCAGCCAGGAAGCAATGGATTTGGAAAACAAATATGGAGCACATAATTATCACCCACTACCGGTGGTTATAGCAAAAGCAAAAGGCACTAAGGTCTGGGATCCGGAAGGGAAAGAGTATTTTGACTTTTTATCAGCCTATTCCGCAGTAAATCAGGGGCATTGCCATCCCACTATAATTCAGGCACTTATTGATCAGGCAAAAGAACTCACACTCACGAGTCGCGCATTTTTCAATAATAAATTAGGTGAATATGAGAAATTTGTCACGGAATATTTTGGCTATGAAATGGTGCTGCCGATGAATACGGGCGCAGAAGCAGTGGAAACAGCTATGAAGCTAAGCCGTAAATGGGCATATCAAAAAAAAGGTGTTCCAGAAAATGAAGCACTCTTAATTTTTGCAGAAAATAATTTCCATGGTAGAACTATCAGTATCGTGTCCGCATCTACTGACCCGACTGCCTATAATGAATATGGACCATTTACACCCGGGATAGAGATCATCCCTTATAATGATGCAGATGCACTGGCAAAATTGCTGGCAGAAAAGGGTGACAAAGTGGCAGCATTTATTGTGGAGCCTATTCAGGGTGAAGCTGGTGTATTTGTACCGGAACATGGTTACCTTAAGAAGTGTCTTGAGCTTTGCCATCAGCACAATGTATTATTCGTGGCTGATGAAGTGCAGACTGGAATCGCCCGTACAGGACGCCTGCTGGCAAGTGACTGGGAAGAAATCCATCCTGATATAGTGATCTTAGGAAAAGCTATCTCTGGTGGTGTTTTGCCGGTATCTGCTATTCTTTCTTCCAAAGATATCATGCTTTGCATCAAGCCGGGAGAACATGGCTCTACATTTGGCGGGTTCCCACTGGCATGTGCAGTAGCCAAAGCAGCGCTGGAAGTTATCAGAGATGAGAAGCTGACTGAAAATGCTGAAAGACTGGGAAAACTTTTCCGTAAACTGATGGAAGAGATAGACAGCCCCATGATCAAAACCGTGCGTGGAAAAGGACTTTTGAATGCAATCATAATCGAACCAACTAATGGCAAAGAAGCGTGGGATGTGTGCGTGGAAATGAAGAAGAATGGTTTGCTTGCCAAGCCTACTCATCAGCATATAATCCGCTTTGCACCGCCACTGGTGATCACAGAATCAGAAATCTATGAAGCTGTAGAGATCATCAAGAAATCAATCTTGAAATTCAGTTAATATATTAAGTTGATTTATATAAAAGCCCCGGATTTTCCGGGGTTTTTTTTGTGGACGAAGAGGACTAAGCGGACGTAATAGATATTTTTTCTAGTGGCGATCTTTTCTTCCTCTGGGGCAACCATCCCGAAGGTCACGACCATTCGGGAGGTTTTAGCTTAGGTAAAAATTTACAATTCCTCTTCGCTGAGGATTTTTATACCGTTGGCTTTTAGTAGTCTGGTTGTGAAGCCTGAGCCGGGGATTTTGTTTCCGGAGAAGGTGCCGTCATAGATGTAGTGCACGCCGCAGGAGGGGGAGCGTTCTTTGAGGATTGCCTGGGTGATGTTGTATAATTTTGCTATTCTCAGGGTTTCCTGGGCGCCTTTTGTGAATTGAGCTGTAACATCTTCACCGGTAGTATTAAATACATTTTCGCCGATAATTTCTGAGGCAAGACGGGGGGTGGGAAGTCCGCCCATTTGTTCCGGGCAGATGAGGATCGCTGCTCCTGATTTTACTAATTTGAGGATTTCGGGATGCAGATTATTGCCATCATCATATTTGCAATTAACTCCTGCCAGGCAGGCACTTATCAATATTTTATCCATGATCTTACTGGGGGTTATTAACGATACCGGCAAAGAGGATTAGATTAGTAGTGTTTTCCTGGAGCAGGAAGATGAAGGGGTGATCTGCGTTAAATATAACTGGGTCTCTGAGTGGGGCAGCAGACATCAATTTCATAGTTACAGCAGTGGCTGCTGCGGCTTCTGTGCCTTCTTCATCAACTTCTATAAAGCCACGATGTTGAACTTGTCCGATGCAAAGGTCTTTTTTACCGTTGATGCGGCTGAAATCTGCTTCGGATGAGAAAGCCAGTGGCATCCCGAGCTCAATAAGGTCATCATTAAGCTGGCGATTGAAATCTATCTTATATTTTGGCAGGCTGATTTTAACAGGTTTCACACCTGCTTCCCATGCATTGATGTGGAGGAGATATTCGTTATTCAGGTTTTGGAGAATTTCCGGCATATTATCAGATTGGCGTGGCAGAATTACCAGTAGCGAAAAATTACTGCCTTGATAATTCAATTGAACTGCTTGGATCTGATCATCTTCATAATAAAGAAATTTGCCAGTCTGGTTCATCATCTTAACTGAGACAGAATCTTGGGCACTAAGGTAGAAGTTGTCAATATATGTTCGACTTTTCTTAAATTTATGACGCCAGTCAGCATTGAAATAGAGAGCATTCACTAAAACCAGTTTGCTGAGCGGATCAAGTTCTGCCAGAATTTCTGGAATCTTATTTTTGGTTTGGCTGGCGACCCATTTGTTAATTTCTTTTAGGGTATTTGCTTCTTTTTGGAAATCCGAGAGATTGAGTTTTGCCTGATAATTGTATTCAATATTCTGAACAAATGCTTCTTTAACGGTAAATTTTTTATCCAGCCAGATAGCGTTAGCAATATTCAATTCAATCTTGTCTTCTGCTTTTTCTTTAAGCATATTCTGCAAACCACCTAAACTGATGGAGGATTCGAGGGATTTATCCAGATTCAATGTATTTCTCATTTGGATAAGTGTTTCAGTATCAGCACCATCGGCAGTCATGGAAAGGGCAGAGAAAACACTATAAGGTGAGATGACAATATTTTCTTTTGCATCAATCTGACGCAGGAGGTCAAAGCCAAAATCATTAATCGAATTTACCAGACTTTCAGCGTTTATGATAAGAGAGGGGATTAATAAAGCAATTAGTAGCCATATTTTCAGGTTCATTTTACTATTCCTTTGTTTAGAGTTTCCTTTTCAATTCTGCCAGTTTATTGATAGCCTCCATAGGGGTGAGGTTATTAACATCGATTTTTTTTATTTCTTCCAATATCTCATTTTTTTCAGTATCAAGTTGGATCATGGCATCGAAAATATCAAGCTGAGCACTATTTTTTTGCTTTTTCTTCTTTCTGGATTGTCCACTAAGACCCTGAGGGCTCAGCTCATGTTCTTCCAGATTATTCAATATCTCTTTTGCGCGGGAGATCACGGCATTAGGCACGCCAGCCAAACGGGCAACCTGAATCCCATAGCTTTGATCAGCACTGCCACGCTTGATCTTGCGCAGAAATACAATAGTATCATTCCATTCCTGAACAGCGATATTATAATTCTTAACGCCAGTTAGCAGGTTTTCCAGTTCTGTGAGCTCATGATAGTGTGTGGCAAACAGGGTTTTTGCCTGCAAACGGGGATGGTTATGGATATATTCCACAATAGACCAGGCAAGGCTGAGTCCATCAAATGTACTGGTGCCTCTGCCGATCTCATCTAACAAGATCAGGGAATCAGAAGTGGCAGAATTGAGGATATTGGCAGTTTCCAGCATTTCAACCAGGAATGTGCTTTGCCCCATTGCCAGATTATCAGATGCGCCCACGCGGGTGAATACTTTATCAAACACGGGCAGAAGGGCAGATTTTGCAGGGACAAAACAACCGCTTTGCGCCATGATAACCAGCAGACCGATCTGTCTTAAATAAGTAGATTTACCTGCCATATTAGGTCCGGTAAGCAGGACTATACGATTATCTGTGCTATTGAGTTCCACATCGTTGGGTATATATTGTTCATCAGTAAGCAGTTTCTCAATTACCGGATGCCGGCAATCAGTTATCTGCATAATGCCGTTATCGCTAAATTCCGGTTGCACATAATCATTATAATATGCCAGCCAGCCGTAACAGGTGAACACATCCAGCTGCGCAACCACGTCCACGAACTGTTGGAGCAGCGGGATCTGGTCATGCAAATGCTGGCGGATAGTGTTATATAGTTCATATTCGAGGCTTTTAATTCGTTCTTCAGCACCCAGCACCTTGGCTTCATATTCTTTAAGCTGAGGGCTGATATAGCGTTCCGAATTCACGAGGGTCTGCTTACGGATATAGTGCTCAGGGATTTTGTCTTTATGCGCCTGCGTAACTTCCAGGTAATAACCAAACACGCGGTTATAACCAACTTTAAGAGAAGAAATACCGGTAGTTTTGCGTTCTTCAGCTTCCAGACGTGCTATCCATGATTTACCATTACGGCTGATCTCACGGAGTTCATCCAGTCCAGCATCATAGCCATCTTTGATGATGTTTCCTTCCGTGATCACAAGAGGCGGTTCAGGCTGGATGCTTTTATCTATATATTCGCAGATAGCACCATAATCCTGGATACTGGCATATAATTCTTTAATAGTAGGTTCCTGGAAATCACTCAGCAGCTTGCGCAGCTCAATAGATGTGAGCAGGAAGTTATGCAGAGCAATGAGCTCACGGGGATTAACCCGCATAGTGCCTACTTTGGAGATAATGCGGCTGAGATCGCCAATCTTATCCAGCACCAGGCGCAGTTCTTCAGTTTTGATAATATCATTTTTAAGGGCAGCAACTGCCATAAAGCGTTTTTCAATTTCATTTCTTTTGATGAGTGGATTCATTACCCAGTTTTTGATCAGCCTTGATCCCATAGGCGTTTGAGTTTTATCCAGGATAGAAAGCAGACTTCCATAGGCAGAGCTATAGCGCATGGAGCGCACCAGCTCAAGATTCCGGCGGGTCACTTCATCAAGCTGCATATAATCAGATAGGGAATAATAGTGCAAGGAAGTGATATGGTCAAGGGCATCAATCTTAAGAGTTTTCAGATAGGCAAGTGCAATACCAGCAGCGGTTTTCCCCAAAGGTTTATCATGAGCACCAAATCCTTCCAGAGTGGTAGTGCCAAAGTGCTGCTTGAGGATTTTATCAGCTTCCTGTTCATCAAAATACCAGTTTTCAAATAAGGTAAAAGTGATATTTGTATCTTTGTATTTCTCTTCCAGTGCTTGTTTATATTCTTCATTTGCCACAATGATCTCAGCGGGATGAAGCCGCATAACCTCATTAGTAATCTCCGAATCAGGAATTTCAGTGAAGATAAATTCTGCCGTGGAAACATCTAAAAAGGCAATACCTGCATAACCCTCAGTTCCCGGGTGGATAGCTGCCAGGAAATTATTATCACTTTTATCAATCAGCTTGCTATCTATTACGGAGCCGGGAGTAATAATATCAATTATTTCCCGTTTCACCAGTCCTTTGGCTTGTTTGGGGTCTTCGGTTTGCTCACAGATAACCACTTTCACACCCTGTTTGATAAGTTTATCAAGGTAATTATCCAAGGCATGATAGGGAAATCCGGCTAAAGGAACGGCGTTTTCATTGTTCTTATTTCTGGCGGTGAGCGTGATACCTAATAGTTTAGCAGCGCGGCTGGCATCATCAAAAAAGGTTTCATAAAAGTCACCCATTCTGAACAGGATTAGTTTATCAGGGTGTTTTTCTTTTATCTCCATAAACTGCCTGAGCATTGGAGTTAGTTTCATATTTTTAGTCATCAGGCTTGTTATTTAGTCCTCAATCTTAGCGCACGGTTTTAAAGCATTCCAGACCTTGTGACCTAAGTTTCTGCTGGTTTTTCAGTAAATCACTTTCGGTTTTATAAGGTCCCACAAGAACTTTATATAAAGTGCCCTGTCTGGTTTCCACCGGGTCAATATTTACGGTATAGTTCAAAGCTTCCAGTTCTGCTACTCTACGGGTAAGATTATAATCTTTGATAAAAGCACCAACCTGGAGGAACATCCCCTTAAGTTTTGGTTCAGGTTCTGGAGCAGGCTTGGGAACGGGTTTTGGCTCAGGTTTAGGTTCTGGAGCAGGTTTGGGCATTTCTGCTTTTGCTATTTCCGGTTCAGGCTCTGGCTCAGGTTCAACAGGCGGCATAGATTCCACTTCTGCCAAACCTTTTGAGGTGATATCATTGATCCTGTCAGTAGCACTAAAAGTTAAAGGATGGTAGGGGAATTCAATCTTCATTTTATCATACATTTCCATTGCTGCCTGATAATTGCCCACTTTTTCCTGAGTGCTGCCCGTTTTATAGAATACCAGTGGTTTTTGCTGCCGCAGATAGCGTCCTTTAGTTAATTCATCCAGAGTATTAAGCGCTTTATAATATTCGAGCAATCTTATATATGCCTCTGAAACATAAAGGTAACTGGTTTCAATATTATTATAATTATCTGACTTGATGATATAATCATCAAAGGTTGTGATAGCTTTATTATATTTTCCCCAGCCAAACAGGTTTTGTCCCATCCAGAAACCGCGTTCTGGAACATATTTTGTGGAGCAATCTTTAAGATATTTATCTGCTTCTTCATAATCTCTTCGCAGCAGGTAATATTTTGCCAGTTCAAACCGGGCAAGACTACCATATTTACCATCTTTATCTTCTTTGATGATCTCCTGGAATGCTTTCACATATTCATCTTCCTGGATGAGTGAAATTGCCTGATTATAGAGCTTCTCCAGGCGGGATTCTCCCCAAAGTGACAAACTGATAAAAATTATAACAAATAATAGCAAAACCTTACGTGACATACTATCTCCTGGGTTCATTTATCTTCGATCCTTTTTCTTAATATCCCCTGTGAAGGGCATTTACCCTCAATTTCAATCTTTACGACAGTGTTTGGTTTTGTAAAGAAAATTTGCTCAGATTCTTCATTTATCATATTACCGGCTTTCATTCTGATATCTCCAGAACGATTAGGAAACACCAGCTCGATCTCTTCATCCACACTAAATTTTGATTTCACGTTTACGGTTATCCAGTTATTTTCATGCTCAATTATCTCTCCCAGAAACTGGTAATTCCTGATATATGCTGATGAATCATAATACTGTTTCTCCATGCTGTTCAATCCCTCAAAAAAGCCTTCACTATATACGCGGTGACTCACTTTTTCCAGTTCATGGCGCAGCTCCGGGTCGATTGCTATGTTCTGTTGCACAGCGCTAATGGCTTCGCGATAGATACGCGTCACATTTGCCACGTAATACAGGCTTTTCATTCTACCCTCTATCTTGATGGAATCCACGCCTGCCTGGGCAATTTCTGTCATTCTATCTATGAGGCAAAGGTCACGGGAATTAAGGATATAGCTGCCATACTCGTCTTCTTCGATGGTGAATTCCTCATCAGGACGGCTTTTTTCTTTGAGGTAATATTCCCAGCGGCAGGGTTGGCTGCAATCTCCCAGATTGGCATGTCTGCCATTTAGATAAGCACTCAAAAGGCAGCGTCCGGAATAACTCATGCACATGGCACCGTGCACGAACATCTCAAGTTCCATTTCAGGAACGCGCTGTTTGATCTCAGAGATTTCATTAATGCCCAGTTCACGCGCCAGGATGATGCGTTTTGCGCCAGCCTGCTGCCAGAATTTCACGGAGCTCCAGGAAGTAACGTTTGCCTGAGTGCTGATGTGCACCGAGATGTGCGGAGCATATTGCTGCGCTTGCATAAGAACACCCGGATCGCTTATGATGAGGGCATCCACGTGCAGTTCAGCCAGGAATTGGAGATATTCTTTTAGATGGGCTATTTCTTTATTATGGGCATAGATATTTACTGTGATATAGATCTTTTTGCCTGCTGCATGAACACTCTGCACTGCCTGGGATAGTTCACTGCTATCAAAATTACGGCTGTGACTCCGGAGTCCAAAACTGGTGCCTGAGGCATACACGGCATCTGCTCCGTATGCCAGGGCATATTGTAATTTATGGATATCTCCGGCAGGGGATAGTAATTCCATGTATCTATGGTTAATTAGCGGCTCATTGAGTTGAGGAATTCTTTATTATCAGCAGTTACGCTCATTTTGCTTTGCAGCATTTCTATACCCTGCACAGGGCTCATGGTTTTGAGGAACTTGCGCAATACGAACATCCGGTTACGGGTTTCTTCACTGAGCAGTAATTCTTCCTTACGGGTTCCACTGCGGATAAGATCGACTGCTGGATAAAGACGAAGGTCACTAATCGTGCGGTCAAGCACTAATTCCATATTACCAGTTCCCTTAAATTCTTCAAATATCACCTGATCCATCCTGCTGCCGGTATCTACCAGGGCAGTGGCGATAATGGTAAGGCTGCCTTTTTCCAGAGCGTTTCTGGCAGCACCAAAGAATTTTTTGGGACGATGGATACTATTGGAATCCAAACCACCAGAAAGCACCTTTCCACTGGAAGGGGTAGCCATATTATAAGCACGGGCAAGACGCGTGATACTATCAAGCATGATAACCACATCACCACCGAGCTCAACCATGCGCTTTGCC
>JAVCCT010000216.1 GCA_030765325.1 Candidatus Stygibacter frigidus
AATTAATCAACCGCGAAAGGCGCGAAATTACGCGAAAGTAAGAGAAGAAGAAAATGAATAATTTTTATCTTTCTTACATTTTTAGCGTGCTTTAGCGTTTTTCGCGGTTAAAAAATGATATTGAATCTCTTCACGCCGTATATAATTCAAAATCCCTGCGTTAAAATGCGACACATATTTATGATATTTCACCGAACTTATTGTATAATTATAAAATTTCCCTTTCTTTCCTTTCTTGCGATCTTTGGCTGGACAATCTTTATAATACTCACAACCAGCACAGGTGGTTCTATACCAGGGGCTTCTATCTGCTCTTTATATTCCTATTTTAATCATCTTAACGCCTTATATGGTAGATATATAAAATAATGAATACATTGTCTAAACCAATAAATATATTATACTATATTTCAAATTATTAAGCTTGTTACATTTTGCGAGATTTTCAAAATTGTATACATAAAAAAATCCCCCCACCTTAGGTAGAGGGATACTTTTGATTAAGCTATTGCTTTATTTGCCCTGAAATAAATCTTCTTCATTACATTTACAAACTTTGATAAATTCATAACGAGGCATCCAGGTACCTGCTTTGGAAGCTCGGTTCCTGATCAGCTTCACTTTCTTGATCTCAGAATTACACTTGGGACAGATTACTTTCCCTTCTGTACTTAACTCATGTGCCAGTTTGGCTGCAAATGATCTTCCCTTTGCCATATTATTTCTCCTTGAGTTATACTCTCTCTATGTATTCACCCGTTCTGGTGTCAATACGTACCTTATCGCCCACTTCTATGAAAAAGGGGACTGTTAGGTCTAACCCGCGATCGGTCGTCGCTTTCTTGCCACTTACGGAAGCCGAATTACCCTTTACATTGGGCTCACATTCCTCAATGGACTGTTCTGCCACTATCGGTAACTCAATCCCTAAAATCTCGCCCTCCGGCCCAAGCTTCATTGCTACTTCCATATTTTCTACTAATAACTTCTCTGCGTCCCCTATCGTTTCAAGAGGTACACTTAATTGCTCAAAAGTAGTGCTGTCCATAAATACGTAAAAATTACCATCAAAATATAAATATTCCTTCTTGTGCTTTTCCACCCGTACTTCGTCCAGCTTCTCACTTGTACGAAATGTATTATCAATTACTTTGCCAGTTCTGATATTTTTCAGCTTTGTGCGTACAAAAGCTGCACCTTTACCTGGCTTTACATGCTGGAATTCAACTATCTCATAAAGACCATTTTTAAAATCGATGATCATTCCATTTCTAATATCTGATGTTGTTGCCATCAGCGCTCCTTTTTCCTTCTTACACTACACTTTAACTCAGTTTCTTTTCTGAAAAGCAATAAAAAATTTAACTCTTTATCTGGCAAGCAAATTATTCAAATAAAATCTTATCGATGAATTACGGAATGCTTGTGTTCTATTTAATGCTTGCTTCCAGAAAATTTATATCCCAGTGTAATTGTCAAATTATGTTGCTTATAATCCCAGGATTTTCCGACAAAGTTTTCTAAATAATGACTGTAAATATAAAACTCTTCGATGAAATGAGGTGAATTCAAACGGGATATTCCATATTCATAGCGAAGATTAAACAGAAAACTCTTCCCTTCAATTCTTGCCTCAGAGATCAGATAATAAGAAAAATGATTAAGTTTATCAAGATCAATTATTTTAGTAGTTACCTTTGGACATTCAAAATAATCAGCATCTTCTTGATAACTAAATTTTGAAATTCCATTAAGATAAATATTAACTCCAAACCCTAAAGAAAAGTGATTTTGTAAATGATTAGTTCTTTTTATCTTATATTTAAATAACATAGGAATATCAAGGTAACTTAGACGATATGACATATTCAGGTCTTTTGATTTCCTGGCTATTGCATCATCAAATAATGGGTCAAAGATAACGGTTTCACTGTTACTATTGATATTATAATTAAATTCCGGCTGGAATCCCAGACGATTAGATATATGCAAGAACAGGAACCAACTACTGGTTAATCCTAATAATGAACCTAAAGTATTATTTAGTTCTTCTTCTGTAGGCTCACCTTTTATATCAGAATAAAAGACAACCGTCTGCCGGGCAAATTCATTTAGACCGCTCCAGCCAAGTTTAATGCCATATGAAATTAAATCATCACTAAAAAAATAGTTTACCAGCCACTTATATAGTGCTTTTTTCCGGCGAAACTTCTTATCTCCTGGTTGATCCATCAGTCTTTCTCCCAGCGATAACCGTTCTCCATAGAAGTTATGAATATCGTATTCGCCTGGAAGTCTGATCAAACCCTTAAACGCCTGTCCAAACAGGTTCAAAGAGAAAATCAAGATCAAGAATATTCCCAGAGATTTATTGTTCATCTATTTTTATCACTCTTCTAATTAATTAGATTAACCATTATAATTTGGCGAAATTCTCTAAAATTATCTTGTTTGCCAGCGCTGAAGAATAAGTGGGTACGGTGTTCTTATAATATTTTTTCCATTCAGGATTATTTCTTATTTTGCGCTCCCAGGATGCCAATCCATTAAAATAATCATATTCCGGGTGAAATTGTAACCCCCATATCCGACTATTGCGATACTGAAAGCCCTGGATCATCCCTTCATCATCGGTTGCGATCACTTCAAATTCATCACTAAGATTTGACACTTCATCAAAGTGTGCCACCATGCTGTAAATGCCACTAATCCCCCTAAAAAGCTCATTAGGCGACGTCTGGATATAGCGGAACCCAAACTGCGGGTTAGATGATCTACGCACGCAGGATGAGCCACACAGATACTTTGCCAATAATTGATGCCCATAACAAATTCCTAATATCGCTTTATTATTATCTACAAAATGACGTATTACCTCAAAGAATTTTACCTCCCAATCACTGCCATCTACGGTTGACAAACCGGAACCACTGACCAATAAATGACTAAAGTTATCCAGATTGCCAATTTCAGCCCTTAAATTCAAATCCTTTACCTGATGTTCAGGGTAAATATAATCTCTCATACAGCATTCAAAACGCTGCCTATTTTCTTCATTTTCTATAGTATTCAAAATTAAGATCATCTAATTCCTCCAGTATCACCTTTACCATTCCACTTTTATTGGTCAAGTTCTTACTATAGCTCCCCAAATTCCCATAGACCTGATAAGCCTGATAAATCCTCCTCAAATTCAGCAATACAATCCTGTAACAAAACACCAAAAACAATATTCGAAACATCAAACAACCGTAACAACATAGCACTATCTAACAAAAAAATGTCACTATTTGCTTTGTTGTTTTGCTTAATGACCAATTCTTGATAATAATAAGTTTAATTAACTATAATATAATGATATAAAGATAATTGTTATAAGTTTACATAATATTTATCAGAAATAAGTAAAAATAAATTTAAAACAGTTTGAATCAGAGGGAACGTACTTAATATATAGATGATGTATTTACGAAGTAAATAATGAAAGAGTGAATAAGTTGGATAAACTAAAGTTCAGTATAAATTATTTGATGGGGAGTTCCCATATAATAATTAATTTAATCATTTTTCTTATCAGTACTTAACAGTGAAGGAGAAATAAATATCTTGACCGTACTGAAAAGGCTAAAATAATGAAAAAAAAATATTATTATGGAGGAAACATGATCCAAAATTTTGATGAGATGCTGGATAAAGTGAAAAACAGTCCCTTAAAAACGATTATAATTGCTGCAGCTCATACTGTTTCGGCAATGGATGCTGCAATTATGGCTTATGATCTTAAGCTGGCAAAATGTATCCTGGTCGGGGAGCTTAGTATTATTAAAAAATATCTCCATGAAAAAGTACCTGAGACAGCTTCTGAATATGAAGTTATTGATTGTGGTGAAGATTTGAATGCAGCAGCGGAAATTTCTGTAAGACTTGTTAAAGAGAAAAAAGCAGATTTGATCATGAAGGGTTTATGTGATTCAGGAACTTTGTTGAAAGCTATTCTTGATAAAGATAAAGGACTGCGGACAAACAAGATAATGAGTGATGTGCTTGCCTATGAAACTCCAGATAAAATCATGCTGATGGGAGATGGAGGATTTATTCCTTTGCCGGATATAACTGATAAGCTTTCTATAATTGCAAATTGCGTTCAAGTTGCTCATGCTCTGGATAACGAATTACCCCGGGTTGCTGTACTCACTCATAGTGAACTGGTTAATGTAAAAAATCAATCTACAGTGGATGCTGCGATTCTTAATGTAATGAACAAACGGGGGCAGATTAAAGGTTGCATAGTTGATGGACCACTTGCTTTTGATAATGCCATATCCAGAGAAGCTGCTCAAATTAAAGGGATTGATTCAGAAGTTGCCGGGGATGCCGATATTCTTATTGTACCTAATATAGAAGCGGGAAACATATTTGGCAAGAGCATTACTTATTATTGCAAGTACCGAGTGGCTCACGTAGTATTAGGAGCCAAAGTACCAATCCTGATAGCTTCAAGAGCAGATAGTGCTGAGACCAAGATGCTGACAATGGCTCTGGGTATCATTACCTGCAATGTCAGTTAGTATTCTAGCGATAGGTAAAACTAAGCAGGACTATCTAATGCAGGGGATTGGGGAATTTCAAAAAAGACTGAGCCGTTATACTTCAGTAAAAATGATAGAATTGCCTGATATTAAGGTAAAAACTGGCACAAATGAAGAATTGAAAATAAGAGAAGCGGAATTATTACTTAAGAATATAAAACCACTTGATGTATTAGTTGCTTTGGATGAAAGGGGAAAACTGCTTTCATCCCAGGCATTCTCTAAATTTCTGGAAAAGGAAATGAGACGGGATATAATCTTCTGTATTGGCGGAGTGCATGGTTTAGATAAATCAGTATTAGACCGGGCGGATCATGTTATAAGTTTCTCCAGATTTACTTTTACGCATCAGATGATCAGGTTATTATTATATGAGCAAATCTATCGGGCTTTTAATATTTTAGATGGCGGACAGTATCACAAATAGCTTAATGTTTCACGTGAAACCTATTGATTTGTATTGATTTCGGTCAGCCAACCTAAAGTAATTTGATAATTGGGAGTAGCATTCCATAATAAATACCCAGCAGCCTCTGCTTCTTTACAGGCAGCAATCTGAGCAGCAATATATTCCTTTTTATAATTAACCAGCCAATTATTAGCCTGAATATAAGGAACCACTTTACAACCTGGATTAGTTTTGCTATTAGTACGCTTAATACCTTTGAAAATTATGTCATAAGGTTCATTATGCACATCATCTCTAAATCCAAAATTATTATCAAAATGTGAGGAATAGATCATGGGATGAATGACATCAAGATATTTTGACATTCTTTTTATATCCTGCCCTGTAGCTAAGATATCGAGTGGATTCTGCCAACTGACGATGGCAAAAATATCAGCAGTGAATTTAATCTTATTATTTTTATATCTATTATGAACTTTCTTAAGGAAATCTTCTATGATATCCATCCTGGTTATAGACACATAGGTGCTGTCTTTAAGCAATTGACGATCATTTTCCCGTTGAAATTCAAAGCTTGCATTCCTGACACTTCCCTGAGTTGGAAATCTGATATAATCAAATTGAATTTCATCCACACCAGCCGTAATAACCATGTCGATAAGCTTAAATAAATCATTCTGAACCTGTGCCATAGATGGATCAAGCCATTGAGCACCTTTGGAAGGAATTTCCACCCATCTATTTCCTAGACTGTCCTTTGGGCAGAAAGAAGAATCTGATTTAGCAGCGCGGCTGTTATGAAAAGCTACAATCCGTGCGGATGCCATCATATCTGCTTTATGAATTTTACTCACCAGATCAGGAAGGTTTACAATCAAATCACCTGGTTTATTAAGTAAGGTAGGGCAGTTATTTACTTTTACATATAATCTACCTTTCATATCTTTGATATCAAAGACAATATTATTGATACCAGCTTGAGATGCAAGAGTGAGAAGACTGTCAAAATAAGAGCCAGCAATAATATCTGTACGCAGATACATACCCTGTCGAAATTCAGTATCTTTATTTAAGCAATATATATTCAGGATAAAAAGGAATAAAATAGAGATTAATATTAATTTCTTCATTTAAAGGTATATAAGTAAAATTTAGCTAATAGTAATTCTGGCAACTGCTCTTTTAAGAGCATTTTCTGCCCGGCGAAAATCTATATCGCTTTGATTGCTTTTAATTCTTTTTTCAGCTCTTTCCAGAGCTAATTCTGCCCTGGACTTATCGATTTGATCTGCTGATTCAATTACTTCACAGAGGATGGTTATTAAATTATTCTCCACAGTTACATAACCATCATGAAGAGCATATTTAGTTAATTCATTATTATTATAAATTTCCAGCACTCCAGGTCTGATAACAGAAATAAAGGGAGTGTGACCATAAAAGACACCAAAATCCCCGTCCCTGCCGGGGATAATGACATCATCGACTTCTAATTCCAGAAATATTTTCTGAGGCTGGATTATTTTTAATTTTAATTTTTCCATATTATTTCATTTTTTTGGCTTTCTTTTCGGCAGATTCCAGATTTCCGGCATAAAGAAAAGCTTGTTCGGGCCAGGTGTCACAGTCACCGGAAATAATAGCTTTAAAGCCGTCTATGGTTTCACTTAACGGCACATATACGCCGGGAGTATTAGTGAATTCTTCAGCAACAAAGAATGGTTGAGAGAAGAATCTTTCCAGTTTACGGGCGCGGTTAACAGTAAGTTTATCTTCTTCTGATAATTCATCCATACCCATAATAGCAATAATATCCTGTAACTCTCTATATTTCTGAATTATTCTCTGTGTTTCACGTGCAACATTATAATGCTCATCACCAATTATCTTAGGATCAAGAATTCTGCTGGTACTATCCAGAGGATCAACAGCGGGGTAAATACCGAGCTCCACGATTTTACGTGAAAGAGCAGTAGTGGCATCCAGATGAGAGAAAGTAGTAGCAGGAGCGGGATCAGTATAATCATCAGCAGGCACATAAACAGCCTGAATTGAGGTTATTGATCCATCTTTAGTAGAAGTTATTCTCTCCTGTAGTTCACCCATTTCTGAGGCTAATGTGGGTTGGTATCCAACTGCTGATGGCATTCTTCCTAATAGAGCGGATACTTCTGAGCCTGCCTGAGTAAAGCGGAATATGTTATCAATAAATAAGAGAACATCCTTCTTGGAAACATCACGGAAGTATTCTGCAATAGTCAAACCTGTTAAACCAATACGCTGACGAGCTCCGGGGGGTTCATTCATCTGACCAAATACCAAAGCCGTCTTATCAATCACACCGGACTGGATCATCTCGAGATAAAGGTCATTTCCTTCTCTGGTTCTCTCACCCACACCGGCAAAAACTGAATACCCACTCTGCTCTACGGCGATATTACGAATCAATTCCTGGATAATAACTGTTTTACCAACACCAGCGCCGCCAAACAAGCCAATTTTACCACCTTTAGAATATGGTTCGATGAGATCAATTACTTTGATACCAGTTACCAGGATTTCATCATCAGTGGAAAGGTCTTCATAGGCAGGAGCCTGTCTGTGAATAGGTAATCTCTTCTTAGTATCAGGTTCTGGTTTGCCATCAATGGCTTTACCAACGACATTGAGCATTCTGCCTAATACTTCTTCACCAACAGGTACTTCAATTGATTTACCGGTATCGATCACTTCCTGATTTCTAACGAGTCCATCCGTGGAATCCATGGCAACACATCTGACTCTATTTTCACCGAGATGTAATTGTACTTCCAGGATGAGTTCAGAATCGTCTTCTCTCTTTATTATTAAGGCATTATATATAGCCGGCAGCAGTCCTTGTGGAAATTCCACATCTACAGTGGGTCCAATAATCTGCAATAATCTTCCATTTTTCATTTATTTCCCCTTATCATTGATTTTGGGCTTCTGCACCCGAAGCAATCTCAATAATTTCATTTGTGATAGCAGCCTGACGTACCATATTGTAATTCAGGGTAAGTGATTCAATCAGGTCAGTGGCATTATCTGTAGCGTTATCCATAGCTGTCATTCTGGCAGCCTGTTCAGCGGCAGAAGATTCAAGTAGAATTCGCCAGATTTCCACATTAATATATTTATTAGTTAATTCCTCGATGACTTCATCTTCATCAGGTTCATATAAAAAATCAAGCAGGGATACGCCTTCCAGTTCTTCAACATCCGGGATAGGCAGCACCTGTTTATGGATCACATTCTGCTGCATAATATTTTTGAATTCATTATAGATCACTTCTATATGGTCATATTTGTTCATAAAAAAATGTTGCTTAAGGTCATTTGCTATCTCAATTGAGACATTGAAATTCATCTCATTGAACAAGCCAGTATAAGATTTTATCATCTTAACATCTTTCTTTTTAAAAATATCAAAGCCCTTTTTACCGATACAGAAAAGGTCGGTTTTAGGGTGATCATTCATATACTGGATAGCTGCCTTGATGACGAAAGAATTAAAGGATCCGCATAGACCTCGATCAGCAGTTACCACGACTAATGCCGTTTTTGCATCGGACTTAGGTTGGATGAATATCTTTTGATGAGTTTCTTTGGTCTTAAACTTGATAGTTGCCAGCATTCGATTGATATTATCAGCATAAGGTCTGGCATTGATAATGCCTTTTTGAGCCTTGCGCAATTTTGCAGATGCAACCATCTTCATAGCATTGGTGATTTGACGTGTATTTCTTATACTGTCAATTCTGGTTTTGATATCTCGGATATTACCCATTACAGCACCTAAAATTTCGCTTTAATATTTTCACAGATTTCTTTCATTTTATCTGTTATTTGATCAGTTATTTTATCTACAAGTAGTGATTTAAGTAAATCTTTATGTTGAAGGTCGAGGGTAGTGAACAAGTCTTCTTCCACATGGTCAATCTGACTTAATTCTATATCATCCAGGTATCCCTGATTAGCCATAAAGATAATAAATACCTGCTTAGCGACGCTAATTGGCTCATATTGACGTTGTTTGAGAATTTCCTGAAGTCTTTCCCCCCGTTTCAACTGAGCCAATGTGGCTTTGTCCAGATCACTGCCAAACTTGGCAAATGCCTGCAATTCATTAAATTGGGCGAGATCAAGACGCAATTGTTTTACAACAGCTCGCATAGCCTTGATTTGAGCACTTCCTCCCACGCGAGATACGGAAAGCCCGGCATTAATAGCCGGTCTTTGTCCAGAGTGGAATAATTTACTACTTAAATATATCTGTCCGTCAGTAATTGAGATTACATTAGTGGGAATATAGGCAGAAATATCTTCCGCCTGAGTTTCAATGATAGGTAAGGCAGTTAATGATCCACCACCTAAATCATCATTAAGTTTGGAAGCTCTTTCCAAAAGGCGAGAATGGAGGTAAAACACGTCACCAGGATATGCTTCTCTTCCTGGGGGTCTGCGCAGCAGCAGAGATATTTCACGATAAGCCACAGCGTGCTTGGAAAGATCATCATAGATAATAAGCGCATGTTTGCCATTATCACGGAGATATTCACCAATTGTGCAGCCGGAATATGGAGCAATATAATTCATTGAGGCAGGATCAGAAGCGGAAGTACACACAACAATCGTGTATTCCATGGCATTATTTTCCTGAAGTTTTTTAACAATCTTAGCCACAGATGAATTCTTTTGTCCGATAGCAACATAAATGCAATAAACGTCGCTATCTCTTTGGTTTATGATGGTATCTATAGCAATAGCAGTTTTACCTGTTTGACGATCACCAATGATCAACTCACGTTGTCCTCTACCTATTGGAATCATGGAGTCAATAGCTTTAATACCAGTTTGCAGTGCTTCTTTTACCGGTTGTCTCTGGATAACCCCTAAAGCTTTACGTTCAATGGGCTGACTGATTTCTGATACAATCTCACCCTTGCCATCGATAGGCTGACCTAAGGCATTAACGACTCTTCCCAGAAGGGCTTCACCTACGGGTATCTGCAATATCTTTCCGGTTCTCCGGACAATATCGCCTTCTTTTACATGGCTGGTTTCGCCAAAAAGAATGCATCCTACATTGGTTTCTTCCAGATTAAGAGCCATTCCCATAACGCCATTGGGGAATTCCAGCATCTCACTGGTCATCACATTATTTAACCCATGCACCTGGGCTATTCCGTCACCCACCTGGATAACTTTTCCTGTCTCAGCGATGTCAATCTCGAATTTAAAAGAACTAATCTTTTCCTTAATTATCGAGCTAATTTCATCAGGTTGGATTTTCATCTTAACCTCATTTATACCTGTTTTGGTTGTTTTTTTGTTACAAATATTTTTAAATTATTTTTTAATGATCCATCAACGATCATAGTTTCAGATTCTGCATAAAAGCCGCCGAGTAATTCTGGATCATACTCAATTTCAGCAATCACATCCTTTTTATAGATACCCTCTAAATAAGCTATTATCTTATCAGTGGTGGATTTATCCTGTTTGTGTGCCAGCTTCAAGCTAACTATCAGAGTATTCTGTTTATAATAGATTTCACTCTCTAATTCTTTGAGGATATTAACTATCTGATGGAATCGCAAATGATGGATCAGCAGTAAAAAGAGTTTTTCCCACATCTCGCTAAAATGCAGCTCATTAACCACATCCTGGATTAGAAGGGTTTTTTGCTGCTTACTGACAAGCCTGGTCTTTAATATTTCAATAAGCTTAGGCTGCTCAACAAATATATCTTTCAAGATTTTAACATCTTTGAGGCAGATTTGAAGTTCATCATGCTCCATTACTTCGGCAACTGATTGAGCATACTTCTTGATAATTAATAAGTCATTCAACTATTTACCTTCTTTGATGATCGACTCAATCAATTCCTTATCCTGCTTATTATCGACTTTTTTATTAAGCAATTTTGCAGTCAAATCAGATACCAACACGGCAATATTTTGCTCAATCTGATCATGAGCAACCTTTTGTTTATGAATTAATTGCTCGTCAGTTTCCTGCATAATGTGCTTTTGTCTTTTTTTGGTTTCCTCTAATAGATCTTCTGCTTTGAGGACAGCTTCTTTTTTTGCTTTATGAGTAAGCTGTCTGATATCTTCAGAAGATTTTTTTAGTTCTGCATCTCTTTGTTTCAGTAATTCATCGGCAGATTTATGCTTATCTTTTGCCTGATCTATTTCCTGCTGAACACTTTTCTGTCTCTCAATCAAATACTGCTTCAAGGGCTTGAAAAGCAGTTTATTGAGAACTACCAGCAGAAGAATAAAATTTAGAATCACGATTATCATCGAATAATCAATACTGATCATGCTAACTTCCTTAGTTACGCTATTTTAATACAATACACAAATCAGGTAGAGAAGATGAGCAGTAATGCGATAACCAGAGAATAAATTCCAGTAGATTCAGACACAGCCTGACCTACGAGCATTGTTCTGGTGATCAAACTGGCGTGTTCGGGTGCTCTTGCAATACCTTCACAGGCTTTTCCAGCCACAAAACCTTCACCAAGACCAGGACCGAGTGCTCCTATTCCCATAGCGATACCTGCACCTAAAAGGGCAGCGGCTCTTGCTAATTGATCCATAGTTTCCTCCGTTTATATTTTCTATCTATTTCACCGAAAAAATTAATAAAAATGATACTACCAGCGCATATATGGCAGTAGATTGTGATACAGCAGCACCTAAGAACATGGTACGCATAATATGCGATTTTTGGCCGGGAAAATTACCTACCATTTTACAGCCTTTTCCTGCCACATTACCAATGCCAGCTCCAGGGCCAATAGTTCCTATACCAATTGCGAGACCAGCACCTAAATAAGCTACTGATCTTAACAGGATATGCCCAGCACTAAGATTGGGGATACTGTCCTGCAAGGGAGTGGAATATAATAATAACAGGCTTACCAGAAGGGCAAAGATACTGGAAGTTTGAGCCAGTGCTTGACCAATCAGCATGTATCCAAGAATGGAGTTTGATTGTCGAGGCATTCTGCTGATAGCATGACAAGCTTGTCCACCGGCATACCCAGCTCCCAAAACCGGTCCCAAAGAACCAATTCCTACCGCGAGTCCAGCAGATAATAAAGCAGCAAATCTAAACCAGCCACCTTCTACTACATCAAATCCACCAAACATAAGTAACAGAGCAATCACAAGAGAGAAAATCCCGCCTGTTTCTGTAACTGCCTGACCTATGAACATAGATCTAAATAATTTATCATGTGAGTCAGGTTGTCTCATAATACTATAAGAAGCAGCACTGGCGATATATCCGACGCCAATTCCGCAGGTTATAGAAGCAATTCCCACACTGAGTGCAGCACCCAGGAAGGCAGCTACTTGTATTGTTTCCATTGTAAAAATCATATTATGCTACTCCGAAATCTCAACGCCAATATATGTTAGTGCCAGCATGGTAAAAACAAATGCCTGCACGGTTCCAACAAAAATTCCAAAGAATAAATTAAGCCCCACAGGTAATGCTATATAACTCACTAAAGATGAGACAACAACGATGATTATGGCACCACCCAGGATATTACCAAATAATCTGAAAGAGATGGAAATTACCTTGGAAAATTCACTCACAATGTCTAAAGCAGCCAGGGGATTTTTAATGGGATTAAGATAGTGTTCAAAATGACCCCATAATCCTTTTACTCTAATTGCAGTGAAATGTACCACGAGAATTACTACTATTCCCATTCCCAGGGGAACATTGATATTTCTGGTAGGTTCCATGAAGCCGGGAATTGGTATCATTCCCACCATATTACTAATCCAGATAAATAAAAATATTGTGACTATATAGGGTGTGAAAGTCAATCTATCACGTCCGAGCGTATCCGAAACAAAATCATCGAAGGTATTATAGATCATTTCCATGATCAATTGTCCCTTGGATGGTTTGCTGGAAAGGCTCTTTTTGAGGAAGATAATTAATAAAAGGAAAATGATATCTACTATCAGTAACATTCTGATCAAATAGAAGGCACCCAGAGCAGAAGTTTCCCCAAATAATGACCGGCAAATCTGATATGCTTTGTAGCTACCGTAAATCCTTGGTAAGATCTTCTGTCGAGATAAAATAGATCCAGGAATTATGTCTTCGATTATAATCCGATTTATACGGGAAACATCAAGGGGTGTTAAGTTACGAGTAGGTTTATTCAATTCTGACAGGTAAAAGTCTGTCTCGGTTGTATGCCCTTTAATATGATCCTTAAATCCTGCTTCATAAAATTCGGGATTACCGATCACTTTTTTGTTTAGTCCATTAATCAATTCAGTTTTAAGGCTGACATTCCAGGAAGATGCAGTATCTCTCAATTGTTTTTGTATGGCAGTATTAAAAGTGCTAAATACTTTAGACATAACAGGGTTGTCATTTGTAAGGTATTCCGTGAATTTCTGGAAGTCATAAATTTCATATAAATAGATTCGAGTACTTTTGATCAAAAACTCATCACGTTGAAAATCTTCTGTAATTTTATCCTGAAGGTCATAGTGACTCGGTACATTTCTGAATACCAATTTTCCAGACTCAATGCCGATTTCTAATTCTTTATTGAATCCAGAACTAATAAACACTAAAGCAACTTCAATTACTATAAAAATGAGAAAAACCCATTTCAGGTTTCCCTTCTTTTTTGCCATTTTCACTCCTGTTCCTCACTGTCTTTGGGAAACCTGATTAGATATAAAATAAATATCCAAATCTGCCCGGACAATAAGCCCACCCCGAATATAATAATATTCAGGTTTAAATACTTAACAGCCAAAATTGAGCCAGCAATAAGGATCACATATCTTAAATTAAAATCCTTATAAGCGGTTAATTTCGCTTTATTTTCACTTAAATAGAAGTTTTTTTCTATTTTAAGCGACATTAACCAGACATTCAAAAGGCTCAGAGTAGCGCCGCAAATCCAGCTCAAACTCTGCCTTGGCATTAGAGGCAAAAAAATTAGGGTAATGATATTTGTCAAGCTAATTAATCTCATTAAAGTAACGATAAATTCTTTATTCTTTAACACTTTATTCACTTTTCAAAATTGTTTTTTTCAAAAGTCTATAGCTTCCCAGCATTCCGGTAAATACTCCCATAATTATCCCGATTGCCTGCCATATTTGTCCTATACCTAAAATCCGAATAAGATAGTGTGACAAAAAGAACCAGATCAATATACTGATAATCATTACCATGCCCAATTGTCCGGCGATGCCAAGATATTTGATGAAGCCATAATCTTTCATTCTCATTTCTGCCAGTAATTGCTGTTTTTGGAGATTTTTATTTTTCATTATTTTTTATTAATTGGAATGGATCGATAAAGTTATCATTATAGCGGATAGAAAAGTGCAAGTGTGGTCCCGTACTAAATCCAGTGGAGCCAACAGTACCAATAACCTCACCTTTTTCAGCAAAATTGCCAGTGACAGCAAAAACCTGATCAAGGTGTCCGTAAAAGGTATAATAGCCGTTAAAATGCTCTATAATAATGAGGTTACCAAAATAATCGTCCTGTTCAAAGACTTCGATTTTCCCGGCAGCACTGGCTTTTACTTCTGTTCCTTGAGGCGCTGCAAGGTCAATTCCGGGATGTTTATCAGAAAATTTTTGACTTATCACCATCTCAGAAGATAGAGGATTTAGATCAGGGATAAATCTATTTTTAATCGTCACGCTATCAGGCATAAAAGAACCACTATTTTGATTCTGGAGGTATTCTGCCAAAATATTTTTTAAATCTTCTGTATTATCAGATGCAGCTTGTGATTTATGATCTATGAGCTCTTGTTGTGCAAAAGAGACAGGAGATGAAATTTGGGATTTGGCAGACTCCAATTGCTTTTTGATCATAAAGTAACCGATAAGAGAAATTATAGTGATAATCAGAAGAATGATATTTATATAGCAGCAGGTTTTATTCATTACTAATTTTTTAGAGAGTCCAGGATTTTATCCATTTCCTCCTGGGAATTGAAAAAGAAACTAATCCTGCCTTTATTGTTCTTATGAGTGATACTTACCCGACATCCATACTCGCCATGGAGTTGTTTTTCCCAACCTTTCATATGGATATTTGTCTCACTAAGTCGAGGTTTAGCGGGTTTATCAATATTCCCTTTTTCGATAATTTTACGGGCATATTCTTCTGCTGTGCGCACAGACATCTGCTTATCAAATATAAGGTTAGCAAAATCGTGCTGACTGGTTTCTGGCACCTGCAATATCGCCCGGGCATGACCAGAGGTGATTTTACCTTCCTGGATCATATTTTGAATATTTTCATCGAGCTTAAGTAACCGGATCAGATTTGACACAGTAGTCCTTTCTTTACCGACCACTTCGCTAATTTGAATATGAGTGAGTCCAAATTCTTCGTTTAATTGCTGATATGCTCTTGCTTCTTCAATCGCATTTAGATCTTCTCTTTGGATATTTTCTATGATAGCGAACTGCAATTGCTCTTGAGGGGTTATACTGCGAATGATAACAGGGATCTCTGAAATATCGGCAAGTTTTGCTGCTTCCAGACGCCTTTCCCCCGCTACCAATTCATATTGGCTGTCAGCATTTTTTGTTACGATAACAGGTTGAAGAATTCCATTTGTTTTCATAGATTCAGCCAGTTCAGCCAGTTTTGCTGCATCAAAAAATTTCCGGGGTTGATATCGATTGGGAATAATACAATCTATTTTGAGAGTAGTGATACCTGTTGTGCGATCAGTGGATTCCGGTCCACTTGAAAATAAAGCGTCTAATCCTTTACCTAAGCTTTCTCTTGACATCTTTTTACCACTTCCTTTGCTAAATCTAAGTAACCTTTTGATCCGGT
>JAVCCT010000337.1 GCA_030765325.1 Candidatus Stygibacter frigidus
AGTCGATTATTAAGATAAAACGCATTATTCATATTTATTACCTGATATTATTTACTTTTTTCTTATTAAATTTGCTGATCAAAAGCTCCAGGGCAAGATTTGCCTGCATGCTGGCAACGGCAGTTACTCTGGGAGCGAGCGGTTTAAAGCCCTGCTCCACATCTGCCACGCCATCTCCTATTAGATATAGATTTCCACTGGCAGTTTGTCTTAATTTATTATTTCCACCTATTCCACCAATACCAGAGCCTACTATCAAGGGTATATCTGCAAAACATTCATCCCAGGTTTCTATCAACATCTGTTTTGCTTCTGCCTGATCAAAAGCTTCGATCAAGATATCTACATCTTCAAATATCTCCTGGATAAGCACTGGATCAAGACGTTTGATGTGGATTTCATATTCACTCCAGAAATTGATCCGTTTCAAGGTCTTTTTCAAGGCTTCCACTTTATATGAACCTATCTGCTCAGCAAAGTAATACTGCCTGTTCAAGTTTGAAGCAGAAACTCTGTCAAAATCCACTATGATCAGTTTTCCCACTCCAGCCCGGGCAAGTGCCACGGCTGCATTACTGCCCAGTCCACCTGCTCCGGCAATTCCTACAACCGCTCCTTCAATTGCTTTTAATATTTCCGGATCATGATCTTTAAAAAATTCTTCTCGGTGCATTAATTCTCCTTAAAATTGATAACTAAGTCCCATTGATATATAATGGAAAAGAGCAAATCCATATATCTTATCATTATCAGCTCCACCTTCCAATAATCGATAACCCAGATCGAGCTTGATCTTATCCTGCAAGCGGTAATAGATAGAAAAGCGTACATCTTCTGCTCTACCCTGCGGTGCTGCCAGAGCATCGCCGGTCAGGTTAAGGCCCAATTTATCATTTAACTGATAATCCGTCATAAAGTGGATTATCGGCACAAAGCCCAGATTACTAAATTCTTCTCTGCCATGGGCATCCTCTACTGAAATATAAGCATCCCTGATCTTGGCAGTAAAGCCCAGAGCAAATTTCAGTCTGCTGTCATCTATCATAGTATATCTCCAGGTAAGTCGCCAGGAATTGAAATTATAATAGGATGTCAGCATATTTCCTGCTATAAATGAAGCACCGTTAAAATCCAAATCCTTATCCAGCGTCCCTTCTGCCTTCACTGTAAATGGTGCCAGTGTGGCAAACACATAATGTTTATCATTAAATTTATATCCCAGATGCATTCTGCCATATACCTGAGGATTGTAATTAAGATCATTACAAAAAGAATATTTGGTGCCCGTATCCCCCGGGATCTGGATATCGTTATAACCGCAAAAAGCATAACCACCCTCAATATTGACATCAAAGCCAGCCATCAGCATCACAGGTAACACAAAAATTAACATAATAACCATTTTCTGCATTATATTCCCCCTATTTTTTAATATTTATATTTAACTAAGCTTCATGTCTATGAAACACCAGTAATATAAAATCCAGTCAAGTAATTTCTCATCAGACTCCTGATAACTGGATGCCAGGGGTGGAAACGCTGGGTGATTTGCTGGAAGTGTGCGGGAAAACCGCATGCACGGTTTGATGAGGGGGGGGTAGGCGAAGAATTCGTCTGAACCTGTCTCTACTCTACAGAAGTGAGTCGTGAGAAGAGAAATATAAGAAATTTTTACCACTGAAGGCACTGAAAGACACTAAAAATGTAATGTGATAGTAAGAATAATAGGAGTTCTGAATTTATTTCGGGTAGGGATTTTACCTTGCGAAGGTGCAGTACCATTCGCAAGGAGGTTTAATTGGGTGGTATATTCCGTGTTCTCGCCCCACCTGAGGGTACTCCAGCGGTGCACGTCCACTTGGTTGGGGGATGCAGTAAAAAATATCTTGCGTGGAAATAGATAATAAATAATACGTGAACTTATGAAAAAATATTATAGAGAAATTATTATTATAGGTCTGTTGCTGCTGGCAGTTACGGCTATCTTTAATTTTACTGATCTTGATATCAGTATTGAGAAGCACTTTTATGATCAGTCAACGGGCTGGGTTCAAGCTAAGGAAGTTCCCTGGAAGCAAATATTTGATTTTACCAGTATACCGGCTTTGCTACTGGCGGTATATGCTCTGGTCGGGATCATTTTAGGATATAATTTCAAGCGTTTTGCGCCCTACCGCAAGATATTTCTCTACCTGGTTACGCTGATGATAGTTGCTCCAGGTTTGATCGTCAATACGGTACTAAAAGAAAATTTTGGTCGTCCCCGCCCCAGGTCAATCACAGAATTCGGGGGTAAATATCAATATGAAGCACCGCTTGCCTATGATAGCAGCAGTCCCGGGAATTCCTTTCCCAGTGGTCATGCCTCCATGGGTTTCTACTTCCTGGGAGTTTATGTATTATTCAGGAAAAGAAAGAAATTTATAGCCGGTGCGGGACTGGCAATCGGAATATTATGGGGAGGACTGGTCGGTTATACCCGCATGCTGCAAGGGGGACACTTCCTTTCAGACGTGATCTGGAGCGCTGCAATTGTCTATATTTCGGCAATAATACTATTTCATTTATTTAAATTCTCACCCGATCTTAAGATCAAGATAAAAGAGCTTCCAAAGGGAAAGGCAAGGGTTATGACAGTAGGATTCAGTGTGTTATTCTGCCTGATCATTATTGGTGCGCTGCTTGCCACTCCGCGGGATAAAAAGCATAGGTTACTGATAGAAGCGAAAGATTATGCTCAGGCAGACACACTACTGCTGAATCTACAATTCTATAAGGGTCAAATACAGATCATCCCTTCCGATAAGCTCTATTTCCAATGGTATTTTCAGGGATTTGGGTTTCCTAAATCAAATATTAACTATAAATTAGATACTGAGTGGTCTGGTTCTACTTATGTGGTGGATTTTAGCCAGGATATGAGGGGATTCTTTACCGAAATGCAGCAGGAAATCTTAGTTTATATTCCTGAGGACAAAAATATCGATCTACATTATACACTGGGAAATGAGGAAGTATCACAGAAATACGAGCAAAAAAATACCTCTGTCCCCAGAGGGAGGGAGGGGACAGAGGCTGCAGGAAATTAATCCTACAAATTTTGTATATGCTTCAATGGCTTAGGTGCCGTGGCTTCATTTACACCATCACCAGATATATATCCTATTACTGGTTTCCCTTTTGGATTGCCATTTTCATCTTCACGATAAAATTCTACCGGAATACGAACAGCTTCTCCGTCCCTTTGCAAGATATCGTTTCCATCAGCATCACATTCAAAGGGATTATGCTCCAGCCAGCCTAAACCGATAGCTGCTGTACCATGTTCTCCAGTAACAGATTTACGGCTTGATCCAATAAATTCTCTTTTTTCTTCGCTTACATTAGGTGAATTTATACTGGAAGTAACCTTACCAAGTTTGACTCCATCCTTATAGATACCACGATAAGATACTATGCCCTCTGTGATAAAGAGCACCAGGCGTTTATCGATCCCAGCTTTTATATCCTGCTCAAGAGCAGATTTACCGATAAAGGCAGGTTTATTCATATCGATTGCTGCTGCAAATAAGGGGCAATTAGTGGGAGTAGTATCAGGAGTATATTCACTGCCATTTAAGGGTAAACCAAAGTTACCGGCAGAAATGCGGTTTTCATCTCTGCCACCCAGACCTACGAGAAATCCACCCAGATCAAGTGCCAGCTCAATTATCCGTTTGAATTGCTCCTGAGCTTTGGCTACGGGAATATAAAGCTCCCAACCCCAGCGGCTGGTATAGCCTGTGCGGCTGATAATATAATTCATTCCTTCATGCTCAAATTCATTAAAACTGAAATAGCGCATATTTTTATCTGGTTTATGGCGATTCTTGATTACATTATCTCCATATAATGTGGTTATCAGCTTATATGAAATAGGCCCTTGAATATCTATTTTCACCAGTTGGTCAGAAATATCAGTGCCTATCACATCTTCATCTTCCAGCTTGTATGATAAAATAAAATCCAGGTCAGCAATTTTGCCATGGCTCTCATCAGTAATATCATGACCGGCATTAATAACGAGGATGAATCTTTCTTCATCCATCCGCATCATGATCAGATCATCCAGCACACCACCAAACTCGTTCAATAGCAGGGTATATTTGCATTGACCTATCTTCATACCTGCCACATCTGCGGGTAAGACGCGATCAAGTAATAAAGCGGCATCGCTTCCATTGAATTCCAGTTGCGCCATGTGGTCAATATTGAAAATAGACAGCTTCTCAATGGCTTTGGCTTCTTCCAATACATTAGTAAGATAGTTTACTGCCATGTCATATTCACCAAAATTACTGCGGCGGATAGGCGCATATTCCCGATCTAATCGTTCTGCTAAATGGTGCTGATACCATTCTTCAACTTCAGCTACCGCTGTTCGCCGTGGCTGATCAGGAAAATCAAATCCCTGTTTAACCATAATAGCTCCTCTATTATTTTTATTATTTAGGTTAAAAATAATAAGGCATTATTTTTGTCAAAAAAAATCACTATTCAGTCCTCTAACAGCAGTGGGAAGAGTTACTAATCAATAAGAATACTCTACTTAAAGAAATATTGTGATATCAGGATAAAGTGATATTGATATTGCTATACTAACCTAAAGAGTGTTTTGATAAATTCATCACCTTTGAGCAATCCGTAAAATCCCTTCTTTACCGAGAACTCATTGTATTCAGTAACATCATCGGCTTCCAGGGTGGGATTATAGATCACAAAAGGCACAGCATCATGAGTGTGAGTTCTGATCTCGCAAGGAGTGGCATGATCAGGGATCAATCCGATAGTTATAGGTTCCTCCATTTCTGCTGCCTGCTCCATGATGTATTTAACCAGTCTGCTATCCAGATATTCGAGGGCTTTGATCTTTTTATCAATATTGCCTTCGTGCCCTGCTTCATCAGTGGCTTCCACGTGCACAAAGACAAAGTCATGGTCTTTTAACGCTTCAATAGCTGCTTCCGCCTTTCCTTCATAATTAGTATCTATCAGTCCAGTGGCACCTTCTACTTCAATCACATCCATACCGGCATAAATACCGAGTCCTTTGATAATATCCACAGCAGAAATCGCTGCACCTTTGATATTATACTTCTCCTGCAGGGTTTTCATGGCTGGTTTATATCCCGAAGACCAGAACCAGGCGGAATTAGCCGGGTCTTTTCCTCCCGTTCTTCTTTTAAGATTAACCGGATGGTTACGGAGAACATCTTGAGATTTTATGATCAAGTCATTAAGGAGCCTGGCAGTTTCAACTCCATCATAGCTGGTGGGCTTGATGAGAACATCCCGCCAGGGGGTTCCAGGAACATCATGTGGGGGAGTGAATTTCAAATCATTATTTCCACCTTTGATCACCAGCAGATGTCGGAAACTGATGCCCTTATAGAACCTGATCCGGTCATTAGAAATCTCCTCATTAAGGGCATCTATCAGAAGATGAGATTCGTAAGTAGAGATGTGTCCGGCAGAATGATTTTTTATCTTGTCATCTTCGAGGCAGAGCAGATTGCATCTCATTGCCAGATCGCCTTCTTCAATAGTCACGCCCATACTGGCACCTTCCAGTACTCCACGCCCCTGATAGACCTTATATACATCATACCCCAGAACAGCCAGATTTGCCACTTCGCTTCCAGGAGGCATATCGGGTGGCACTGTTACCAGTTGCCCGGTTCTGCCCATTGAACACAGTTTATCGATATTGGGAATATTAGCGAGCTGGAGGGGTGTTTTATTATCTCGAGATTTAATGGGACGATCAGCCATACCATCACCAAGTATGATTATATATTTCATTTATATTTCCTTATCAGGTATTCTTTGAAAGCAGCATACTCATTTTTTAGAAGATCAAAGGATTCCTTTTTTTCTTCCAAACCTTCCAGACTAGGGGGAAGCTTAGGGTCGAATTTAAGGATTTCTTCAATCTGCTGGGGGAATTTTGCCGGATGAGCAGTCTCCAGAGAAACGCATAACTGCTCAGATTTATTGAATTCAGGATGTGTTTCTAAGAAGGATTCAAGACCTGACCAGCCTACAGCACCATGAGGTTCCAGAAGAAGATTATGCTGCTGATATGCTTTGGCGATCATATCTTTGGTTTGCCTATCATTAACACTGACGGCAAACATCTTTTCTCGCATTTTATCCAGATCAGGTGTCTTTGTAACATTACCTTTCTCGTCCATTACTCCACCATATAAAGCTACCAAACGAGAGAGATTGCTGGGATGCCCTACATTCATCGCACTTGACAGGCAATTTTTTGAGGGGACAATTTTATTGTATTTTCCTGTTTTCAAGAATACCGGAAATTCATCATTTTCATTACAGGCAATCACGAATTTCTTAATGGGTAAACCCATTCTACTGGCGATCATGCCACCCATCATATCACCAAAATTACCGGATGGAACAGAAAATATCACCTTATCATCTGCACTCTTTTTAAGTTTTGCGTAAGCATAAAAGTAATATACTATCTGAGGCAGGATCCTGCCAATATTAATGGAATTAGCAGATGATAGATTCAGAAAATCAAGATCAGAATCAGCAAATGCCTGTTTTACCAGATACTGGCAGTCATCAAATTTGGCATCAAGTCCCACGATCTGGATATTCTTTCCGAGAGTGGTCATCTGCTTGCGTTGCCTGTCAGTAACTTCCTTTTCCGGAAATAATACCAGGCATTTGATATTATCAAGACCATAAAAGGCATTAGCAATTGCGCTGCCGGTATCACCCGAAGTTGCAGTAAGTATCAGTAACTTTCTATCTTCTGATTTCAAGTAATACTGCATCAATCTTCCCATCATTCGGGCTGCAAAATCCTTAAAGGATGCTGTGGGTCCCTGATCAAGCCTCATGACGTATTTACGTTCAAACACACGCTCCAGGGGTACTTCATAATTATAAGCAGACCTGGCAAGACTCAAAAGTTCAGCCTGGGGGATTTCACCTTTCAGGAATTTATAAAGTACAGTAGAGGCAATCTCATAATAGCTTAATGAAGTGAGTTCTGCAAGCTCATCAGCCGTAAAAGATGGTATCTCTTTGGGCATGAAAAGCCCTCTGTCAGGAGCAATACCTTTAAGCAGAGCATCACGGAAA
>JAVCCT010000025.1 GCA_030765325.1 Candidatus Stygibacter frigidus
CGGCTGAAGCGCATGACAGCAAAGATAGGGAAGTCCATCTTACCCCGGACTCTTCAGAACCATTTATCGCTCTGGTATTTAAAGTGCAAATAGATAAATATTTAGGGAAACTGATCTATACCAGGGTATACTCAGGTACTATCAAAAAAGGGCAAACTATAGTCAATCAAACAACTGGCAAAAAGATAAGGATTTCACGTCTGCTGCAAATGCACTCTAATAAAAAGAAAGATGTTGATGAGTTACAGGCTGGTGACCTTGGGGCTATTGTAGGTGCACGAGAACTAAAAACGGGTGATACTATTACGGCAATCGGAAAAAATCTGCTGATGGAAGATATCACGTTTCCTGATTCTGTGATCGCTATTGCAATTGAACCTCGGACAAAAGCTGATCAGGAAGCACTCTCAGATGCTCTATTTAAACTGGAAGAAGAAGACCCTACTTTCCATGTTACTCAAAATAAGGATACAGGACAGACTCTACTTACCGGAATGGGTGAATTGCATCTGGAAATCATTGTTGATCGTCTTAAGCGTGAGTTTAATGTTAATGCCAATGTTGGGTCTCCTCAAGTTTCATATAAAGAAACCATTGCTGAGCCATTGCTGGCTCATGGTGAATTCATTCGTGAGATGAATGGCAAGGGTCATTATGCTATTGTTGATTTGCGTTTATGTCCAGTTGATCCCGATAAACTTCCTCCACTGCAAAAGAATATCTTTGAAAATCATGTCACAGATTCAATAATCCCTTCTGCTTACTGGCAGGCTATCCAGGAAAGCTCGCTTAATGCTCTTCTGGATGGACCTCTTCTAAGTGCACCAGTGGAACGAATTAAAATAGAGCTTATTGGCGGTAAATTTCATGAAGTTGATTCCAGTGAGACTGCTTTTAATATTGCATCTTCTATCGCGATAAATTACGGGTTACAATCTGCAGTCTCTATAATTATGGAACCCATAATGCTTGTTTCAGTGATAACTCCTGAAGTTTCTACTGGTGATATAATTGGTGATATTAACGCCAAACGCGGTAAGATCGAAAATATAATTGCCATGAAAAATGAGAAACAGGAAATTGTTGCTGAGATACCGATGAGCGAATTATTTAGCTATTCCACTCGTCTGAGAAGTCTCTCTCAGGGTAGAGCTATATACACAATGGAATTCCTCAAATATGACAAAGTACCTACCCAGATTCAAGAGAAGATTCTGAAAAAGATGAGAGGATATTAAGGATATTATTTCTAACTGTGATTATCGAATAATATGAAAGTCAGGTTATTTGCTACTGAGATTTATCCCTTACTAAAAGAAATAATTCAATTACTTACAACGTTTTCTGTTGATTCACCTCAAGCTGAAGCTGAACAGATTGTTTCTCATTTCTATAATTTAAATAGAACACAGATTTTCCAGAACCCTGATCTACATGTTACCTGGAAAATTCGGCTGATGATAGAAAAAATGCTGCGTACTCGCTCTAATCACTGCCCATTGCAGTATCTGCTGGGTCAAGTGGAATTTTATAATTCAAATATTAAAGTTACCCAGGATGTCTTGATCCCACGCCCTGAAACAGAGTTACTCGTTGATATTATACTTCAGGAAAATAAGGAAAAGCATTTAAGAGTTTGTGATCTTGGTACTGGAAGTGGGGCTATTGCCATCGCTCTTAAAAAAGCCAGACCAGACTGGCAGGTTATTGCTACTGATATTTCGGCAGCAGCTCTTAAAATTGCCCGGGAAAATGCGCTAATTAATGACTGCCTGATT
Source organism: Candidatus Stygibacter frigidus (assembly GCA_030765325.1). Classification (GTDB taxonomy): domain Bacteria; phylum Cloacimonadota; class Cloacimonadia; order Cloacimonadales; family TCS61; genus Stygibacter; species Stygibacter frigidus. Next base: position 1,779 of record JAVCCT010000025.1, read on the forward strand.
GATTTTATTCAGTCAGATATATTCTCTGATATAAAGACTAAATTTGATTTGATTGTAAGTAATCCACCTTATATTTCTAAATTTGATTATGATATCTTAAAACCAGAACTATTCTATGAACCCCTCATTGCCCTTACTGCTCCTGAGGATGGTTTATATTTTTATAAAAAGATCATCAATTCTGCATCTAAATATTTGAGTCTGCCAGCTACCCTTTATTTGGAAATCGGAGCAGAGCAAAGCAGTAAGATATCAAAACTGGCAGATCAAGCCAAAGCCCAAAAAATTATCATAAAAAAGGATTATAATAATTTCGACCGCTTTATGATCATCTATTTCGCCTGATCAGCAATAAAACCTTCATCTTGATTACTAAGTCCTATAAGTCCTTATGTATTATAATTTGTGCAGGTGAAGAGAATATTCCCATAAAACATTAGGGTAAGAAGAGCAATTTCAAATTATCACTTGACATATAATAGATATATATTTGGTTTATAAAAAAAGAAGAAAAAAGAGAGGATGGTTTTATGGAAGAACATGTAACTTTAATAAGTGCTCTTTCGAAAGAGAAGAATAATATTCAGAGTATTTTATCGACACTTAGGAAACTTGAAAAGATAACAGAATTTCCCGAAAAGAATCTGCATAAAATCAAGACTGAAATAAATAAGGCATCAAAGAAATTAATTACTAATAATTTACTGGATTCGATCAAAGAGGAAATATCCACAACGCTACAAAATTATCAAGACCAGATACCTGAATGGGAAGAAAAAGCTAAGAAAGTATTTTTTGAGGAACTGGAAAGTGTGCTTAAAGAAGCAGGATATATTTTACGTGGTGATATTTCGAGATTAATGGTTTCAGTATTCACGATTGAGCTTAATTTGGATAGCCTGAAAGTAATCATCTGGTATGGCAATAAGCAGGAGAATGTGATAAGCTGCCGCCTGAATCCAGAAGCAGTAGCAGCTAAGCTGGCAGTAGCTGAGAAGAAGATAATAGAGCGAGATTTTGACAGTGAGTTATTTTTATCGCAATTATTAACTGCCTATAAAACAGCATCAGAGAGAGTGACAGGTAGAGATAAAACGCGAGTGCCAATTTCGGAAGTGTTAAAGGAATATGTCTATCTTATTCAGAGCAAAAGATTTTATATGAACCCATCCAGAAATAACTTTATAGGTTATGAAAGAGCGTTTTTCAGTTATGATTTATACCGTTTGGAAAATAGAGTAATCGCCGGAAATGAACTGCAATTAATCACAGCTACACGGGCATATACGCGGAAGAAATCGGATTTTCTCTGGATACCATCAGATTTAATGGGAAATGGAGATTATATTTCTCATATCAGTTTTAAGGAGATTTAAATTATGGGAAGCAAAGATTTATTAACCCCTTTTGTGGCAAGAAGAATTATCGAAACAGTAGGCAGTCAGGGCAATCCACCCGAATATGGTTTTCAATATTTTTCTGCTGGGTTGGATGTTTATCTGGATACAATAAGAGATGAATATTTGAAAACCTATATCAGCGTCGGCGGATCAGTTTTCAAAATGGTAGTAGGGATTTATGGTGAAGGTAAGACGCATTTTCTATTTTCAGTTCGTGAAATCGCCTGGGAGAATAGTTATATATCAGCTTATATACCGCTAAATCCCGAGCAAACACCATTTCATAAATTGCAGCAGGTATATAAATCTATAGTGGCAAATCTGATATATCCCCAGACTCCTGATGAATTACTTTCCGGGCATGAGCGTGGAATTGAAGCAGTAATCAAGAAGTGGTATAATGAGAAATATCAGGAAATATCTATGCAAACTGAAGAAGATGCAGTAATAGATGAATTGATCAGATATGCTTCATCTTTGGGGAGTTACGAAAGTAACAGTTTTCGTAATGCGTTAAAAGAGGCATTTCTGAGTCTTGTAGAAAAACGCGAAGACGATTTTTCGTTGATTATGCAGTGGCTGGTTGGTGAGAATCCACCCAAAAATATGCTTAAAAACTTCAAGATATTTGAGAAATTAGATAAAAGTAATGCTTTCAAAATGATTAGATCATTGATAGAATGGATTCAGGAAATTGGTTATACCGGATTAGTGGTACTATTAGATGAAGCAGAACAAACACCTTCTATGTCTTCTTCACAGAAGAATACACTGTTAAATAATCTGCGGGAACTAATAGATGAATGTGGGCACACCAATTTTCAAAGTACAATGTGGTTTTATGCGGTTACGGATGAGAATTTTTTGGAAGGTAAAACACTGATATATGAAGCTTTACGGCAAAGGCTTTCCACGATTTTTGACATTGAGATCAATCCTACAGGAGCAAAGATATATTTAAATAGAATACCTCTTGAACCTATTCAATTGCTCAAAGATATAGGACATAAATTAGCCAAAACTTATGAAATTGCTTATAATATGTCCTTTAACGAAAAAATCCTGGAAGATAAGCTGTTAGATATTGCTACAGAAGCTTATAAAAGAAAGTTGGAAACGGGATATAAGAGACTATTTGTTAAAAACATTATCGCTGCTTTTCATAAGATGCGTCAGTCCGACAGTTCACTTATTTCTGAAGATCAAAACATGTGATGAGCAGACAGATATGATGCAGGTAGAACATAAAAGATATGGTAGTGGCAGTGTCTTTAAACAGCGTTACGGTGGTTTTGAATTTTACACTAAATTTGCTGATGGAGTATCACGCTGGGTAAGACGAGACGAAATAAATATTGTCGGTGAAGCTGTAATATTGCCTAAACATAAAGTTCATGTGAGCAATATTCCCCAAGACCAGTTTCAAGCGAGGAAAGCAATTGAGGCATTAAGACTTGGGATAGTTCCTCATGATTCTATAGAGAATTTTACAATAGGCAGGGATAAAGAAATAAAATCTCTAACAAAGTGGTTTGCTAACAGTAAAAAAGGTTCACTATTTATCAGAGGTGAATATGGCAGTGGGAAAACCCACTTACTGGAATACACACAGATTTGGGCATTGAAAAACGAATGGGCGACTGCCAATGTTGAGATCGGTTTGGAGGAGAATCCTTTTCATAAACCGTATCAGATATATCGTGAGATCGTGAAAAACTTCCGTTGTATCTTTGAGGGAAAGGTGTTGGGAATTCGTGATGTAATCCGTTATGTGCGAGATAATAATCCTGAAGTATTTGAGACTCATATCTATTTTAGGGAGTTAGTGATACAATTTGAGAAACTTGAGAATATAAAACAGAATCCTAAAAGAAAGAGAAACGCCGTAACGGAAGAAAAAATTTGGGAATGGATAGAAGGTGAGCATAACTGGTTTAAGCCCTCTTTATCACAAGTAGGTACAGCAGCTAATCTGTATTGTTATATAATAAATGCTCTGTCCTGGTCAGTTGCCAATATTTTGAAATTAAAGGGATTAGTTATATTATTTGATGAAGCGGAGCATATTGATGAAGCAGCCTATAAATATCAGTCAGAAATTGGTGCCAGTTTTCTGAAAGGGATAATGGCAGTTGCTGAAAATCAGAAATCATTACTAAGTGAAAAGATTTCGCTTAAAAAGAAAAGAGGCTATCAGACCGGCTTGATCTATTGTGGCTTTCCGCGGAATAATCCTTTGCGTTTTGCCTGGCAGTATCCCTCAGCCTTGAAAGTGATTTTTGCCATGACTCCAGTGCAGGAGCATACCAATATGATTGATCTTCAAATGCTCAAAAATGATGATCTGTTGACTATTACCTATAATGTAGCCCAGTTTTATCAAAATGCCTACGGAGTAGAATTCAGCGATGAAGTGCTGAATAGAGTGTATAAAAAACTACCACGTCTCAGAACGAGGCTATATATAAAATATTGCGTGGAAGCGTTTGATGTTCTGCGTTTTCACCCACATTTACCTTTTGTGGACATCTTAAAATAGCTGAGTAATATTGAGAAAAATTCTAAAAAATACCTGGACTGTCTTTTTTAGTCGCTATGCTTCGCTGACAGTTGTTCAAAAAAAAGCAGTTCCGCTGATTATGGCAAAAAAGAATGCTTTGCTGATTTCTCAAACTGCCAGCGGAAAAACAGAAGCAGTTATTGTACCGCTGCTTGAAAGATTGCTGACTGAGAACTGGCAGGGACTTTCCATTATATATATAGCACCAACCAAAGCTTTAGTTAATGATCTGAATTTCCGGTTAAAAGAACTTTGTAAGGAAATCCATGTTTCAGTTTGTGTAAAAACTGGTGACAAACCGCAATTTAATCCAGCAAAATTGACTGATATATTAATTACTACGCCGGAATCATTTGACTCCATTCTGTGTCGTTATCAAAAGAGTTTGCATAATCTGCGTTCTATTATTCTGGACGAAATTCATCTATTAGATAATACTTATCGAGGAGACCAGCTTAGAGTTTTACTTAAACGTGCCCAGGAAATATCTCAATATCAATTGAATATCTATTTACTATCGGCAACTGTAGCCGAACCAGAAAAACTTGGTAACCGCTATGCTCAGGACATCGAGATCATAGAAATACCAGGTAGTCGGATAATTAATAATACCAATATCAGTAGTTTTGAGGAACTTAGAGAATTTGCCAGTGCAGAGCATCTCAGGAAAATACTTGTTTTCTGTAATAGACGAGCTAGTGTTGAAGAGTATGCCAATGTCTGTAAAAAAATCTGGGGTAATCATCTGGTTGTAGCTCACCATGGCAGTTTAAGTGCTAAAATCCGTCACGAAGCGGAAGCTTTCATGAAACAAAATTATTTTGGCATCTGCGTAAGCACTATGACACTTGAAATTGGAGTGGATATTGGCAGTGTCGATGCAGTTGTTTTAGCGGAAGTTCCCTTGAGCATATCAGCTTTTTTACAGCGAATTGGCAGAAGTAATCGACGTTCTCAAACTATTCGCACCTTCGGTTTATGCACAACTGATAGTGAAATAAGGATGCTGGAATCTATGCTGAAAGCTGCTAAACAGGGCTTCCTGGAAAAATATAGCTATCAATTTGACTATGCTGTAATCATTCAGCAGATTTTTTCACTTTTATACAGTTCTCCTTTAGGATTTGAAGAAGATTATCTTGTAGCATTTATGGAGGAATTTTGTGAAGAAAAAATACTTATTGGGATTCTGAACCATCTGGAAACATTGAATTGGATAAAGAAAAACATTAATATCTGGACAGCAAGCACAGTATTAATGAACCTCGGTGATATTGGTAAAATTCATTCCAATATCCCTGATACTAAGGCTTATAAGGTTATTAATATTCTTAATAAAGCTTATATTGGTGAAGTTACCGGTAGAGTTAACAGTGTTTTTTTACTGGCTGGGAATATTTGGAAAATTGTATATAGTACTGATGGAAAATTCTTCGTTAAACCAGTTTCGGAAAAATTTAATCCTACAAAATTTAAAATAAGCTGGCAAAAATCGCAATTTGAAGACTTATTGCCCTTGAACTACCAGCAAGAAAGCCTTGCGGAGGTGCAAGACCATTAGCAAAGTTTTAGCTAGTTATGTTGAACAGTCTCCTTTAAGAAAAATATTATAGTAGAAAAATAATGGCATCCTCCTGTTTCTGGAATGATATATTCTCATAAAACACTAATAAATTTAGATTTACAGGTTAACATATCTTGAAATTATTCTTTACCCGCAAGGGTCAAATATACTAACCATGGGTTGCAACCCATGGTTAGTATTGTGATGCCCTTTCAGCATTTCGAAGCCAGTGAACATTTTAATTCCAGGGAAAAATAACTGGCATCCCCCTGTTTTTTATCAATTCTAACAGGTCTAAATTACTGGAACTAATGGAGATAATATATGTTGAAAAGAGTCAACCATTCGGGAGGTCTCCGACCATCCATGTAGGTTTCAGATGGGAGTTCTTGAACAAAGCTAAGTTACTTCCTGGATGGTCGATAGACCTCCCGGATGGTGACGACAGATGCACAACAAAATTA